>JBFJHN010000111.1:0-6856 GCA_041613275.1 Candidatus Krumholzibacteriia bacterium
CCGCCATCATCGACTACTTCCAACCGCTGCTCGACTGGTTGGACAAGCAGAACGAGGGCCAGCCGGTCGGCTGGTAGCTCTGCGCACCACGACGGATCTCGAAGCAACGGGCGCGGCGCGGGCCGCGCCCGTTGACGTCGTAGGCGGGCTCGAACTGCGTTTGCGTCGTCCGTCGCGACCGTCTACCATCCTCCGAGGTACGGTTCTACCGACACACACCGAGCAGGAGCCCCCCCGAGCTCCGCGCCGCCGAACCTGGGCGCCGAACGAAACCGTGTGCTGGGTTGGGTGGACGCTTCGGTTCTCGTGACCGTCGGCGACGGTTCCGGGAAGGGTGGCCACATGGCGTGGCGCTCGCATTGGCTGCTGGCCTGTCTGTTCGCGGCCGGGTGCTCGGACAACGAACTCGGCCTGGACAAGCGACGCCCGAATCTGCCTCCGCAAACGGTTCTCTCCGGGGGACCGCCCGATTTCTCGAGCGCCACCCCGTACCGCGCCCACCTGTCCTGGTGGGGGAGCGACCCAGACGGCAGCATCGACCATTTCGACTACATCCTCGTCGACCACGCAGCCGCTGTGGATTCGCTCACGCCGGAGCTCGTCGAGGTCCCCGGCCCGAACGATCCACGCTGGCGCAGCACCCACGCCACCGATTCGGTGTTCGTCACGCTCGCCGACACGCTGCGCCGCGATCCGCGCCCCGACGACGGCGAGTCGCCGCGCGATGTGTTCGACCATCCGTTCGAACGCTGGCACACGTTTTTCGTGCGCGCGGTCGACGACGAGGGCCTTTTCGATGCGACGCCGGATTACCTGTCGTTCAACGCCGTCAACTTTGCACCCACCGTACGACTGCGCCCGCCCGTGCGTGCGGGCGTGATCTTCGAGTCACCCACGGCGGTCTTCTTCAGCTGGTCCGGTGAGGATCCGCTGGGCGACGGCGACGTGACCACGCCCGTGGCGTCCCGCTGGGTGATCGTCCCTTCGGGTTTCGAATCGGGAAGCTATACCGCTTGGCCGGAGTCGCTGTACGCGCTGCCGCGCGGCGCGGCGTGGAGCCCCTGGCGCCGCTGGGACGCGGCCGATTCGTCGGGCGTTCGCACCTCGCTCCGCGGGCTCGAAGCGGTCAACGAGCGCGAAGAAGCGGGCTTCTACATCTTCGCCGTCCAGGCGCTCGACGAAGCCGGGGCAGTGACCCCCGTGTTCGACAGCACCACGCCGGGGAAGAACAACGCGGTTTTGCTGCGTGCCTCACGCCCGCCCGGGCCCACGCTCGTCGTGCGCGAACGTTTCTTCGGTGCCTTCACGTTTCTCGGCGAGTCGTCGCCGATCCAGCTGGAGGTGGCCGCAGGACAGCCGGTGGTTTTCCGATGGCACGCCGATGCGGCTTCGTACGGGGGCCGTGTCGTCGGTTACCGCTTCGGTTGGAACCTCGCCGATCCCGACGACGACACGCAGTGGGATCGCAGTTGGGCGGCGACCAACCTGAACGCACCCACGCGCACGTTCTTCCACGGCACGCACCGATTCTACCTGCAGGTGATCGATGACGCGGAGAACGTCACCTCGATCGTGTTCGAGATCCGCGCCCACGAGCTCACGCGCGAACGCGATTTGCTGTGGGTCGACGACACCGAGCCCATTGATCCGGCCTCGAGCGCCGAGCAACGCGAGGATGCGCAATGGCTGGGCATCTTCACGCAGCTCGCCGTTGATCACGGCTTCAACTTCGATCCGCTGGTGGATGTGTACGAGGTGCGCGATCGCGCTGGGCGACCGCCACCCATCGAGCTGACGTTCCGCTACAAGACGATCGTCTGGTCGGTGCGCAACGGGTCCGGCCAATCGTCCGGCTTGCGCTCGTTGGCGCAGTTCGTCGATCCGTTCGCCGAGCGCAACCGCAATGCGGCGCAGAGCTTCAACTATCTCAACGCCTATCTCGACAACGGCGGCAAGCTGTGGATCAACGGCTTCCGGCCGGCCTTCCAGATGTGGCCCTCGGCACGTGCGCGCGGGACGGCTGCGCAGCCCGTCAACGTGACCAACTGGGACGATCCGTTCGAGCCCCACCCGTTGGTGGACTCGGTCGGCACGACGAGCCTGCTCTACAAGATGGGCATCGAGATGTTCGACATGGGCGCGGGGTTGGGCAGCGCGCGCACCAACGTGGCGCATTTCTGCGAGGGGCTGCCTCGCGCGCAGCTCGACGCCGCGGAGCACCAGGTCTACGAATCGAGCCCGGTGTTGGAGCACGCGCATACGCTCGATGTCGCAGGTTCCCACGTCGAGCGTCCGCCCGCAGAGCCGCTGCGTGTGGAGACCAGCGAGTACGCGGGACACCGGCACACGGTGGAGCTGGTCAACGAGGTCTTCGAAGGTCTGCGGATGGGCCAGCGCGTCGTTCTGGAGTCCTCGCACGATGGCGTATCAACGCATGCGCACGCCTTCGAGCTGCACGACCAGGTGGGACTGTGGGGCGCTCCGCTGCTGGTCCCGAACGCAAGCTGGCCTTTCCGGGCCGGCGAGCGCGGCCGCCCGAACGTCGAGATCTACAACATGCCGGCAGCTCTGGCGTCTCAGACGCCACCGCTTCAGCCACCTGTCGGGATCTCCGTGCCGCTGTACAACTACAAGAGCGCCGTCGCCTACGATCCTTCTGCGGGCGTGGTCTACCCGCTCACGGCGGACGCGCAGCCGCTGTTCGTCCTGGCCAAAGGTGCACCGCACGAGCCGTTCTACTCGCGTGCGCTCTGCGGCTTCGAGCCGCATCTGCTGGTGCCGTTCTTCCACCACCAGCTCGTCGAATTCATCCTGGTGCGCCACTTCCGGTTGGGGGACGTGGCCGCGGAGCAGGCCGCAGCGCGCGGAGGCCACCCGTGAGACGTCTCGCTTTGCGTCGCCGTCATCGCGGCCCGCGCCCCCGCGGGCGAGCGGGGTGCGCCCGTCGCATCGGCATGATGCTTCTGCGTGTCGGCTTCGCCGCGCTTGCGCTTCCCGTGCACGCGGCGGACGACATTCTGTTCCCCAACGAGCTGTTCGGCCCCGACCGCGCATTTGGACGTCGTGGCGTTTTGGAAAACAAGGGCGATCACTTCCACAACGTCGGCAACGTCCTGCTGCACATCACCAACTTCGGCTTGATCGGCTCGCTCCCCGGTGCGCGCCAACCGTTCGAAAGCGCGCCGTCGGCGCAATGGCCGGCGGGGAGCGGAACCGAGTATCTCTGGGGCGCCGGGCTTTGGGTCGGGGCCGTGTTGGACGGCACGCCGTGGGTGAGCGCATGGGAAACCCAGGACAACAAGCTCATTCTCGAGTACATGCCGGGGCGCGGCACCGCAGATCGAATCTACAGCGCGCGCGCGCTCGCTCCAGGGGGACAGCGCCGACCGTCGCCGCGCGCGGACGACGACGGGGACGGGCGCGAGAACGAAGACCCGTTGGACGGTCGCGACAACGACGGGGATGGTTACGTTGACGAAGACTACGCCGCCATTTCGACGCAGATGCTCACGTGCGAGTTCCGCGACGATGATCCCCAGCTCAAGTTCCAGGCTCCCGATCACCGTCCTCTGGGCATCCACGTGCGCCAGACCAGCATGGCCTGGGATTCCGAGATCGCGCGCGACTTCATCGCCTTCGATTACACCATCACGAACGTCGGTCCGACGACGTTGGAAGACGTGTACGTCGGCTTCTTCGCCGATTGCGACGTCGGGCCGCGAACCATCTCGTCGAACGGCGCCGACGATCTCGCGGCGTTCTGGGAGGGCGTCGAGCGCGTACGGAGCGGTGACGGCATGCGCGACGTGAAGATGTCGATCGGCTACATGTTCGATGCCGATGGGGACGACGGGCGCTCGCCCGGGTACGTCGGGGTGATGTTCCTGGGCTCGTCGGCGGGAATCGTCGAGCTGCGCAACTTCCAGAAGTACGCTGCCACGGCGCCGTCGACGTCGGGCGGGCGTCCGGCCAACGATCTGCAGCGCTACGGCATCCTCGCCGGGACCGCCGTGGGTGCCCTGGAGGAGCCGGACCCGGACACCGGGGTGCGCGCAACCCAGGTCGCGCCATTCCCGGCCGACTATCGCATGGTGATCTCGACCGGTCCGTTCGCCCGCCTGCGGCGCGGCGCATCCGTGCACGTGCAGATCGCGCTCGTGTTCGGGCACACGTTCGAAGCCATGCTCAAGACGGCGCGCGAGGCGCAGCGCACCTTCGACGGAGTGTGGATGGATTGCGACGGGGATGCGTCGACGGGCGTCGACGGCATGGAGACCGCCGTCTGCGGTCCGGCGTCCACGGGGCAGCGCGTCTTTCCGAATCCTTGTGATCCGGAGTGTGCTGCGTCACCCCCCGTGCCGCCGTGTGCGTTCACGGTCCCGGCCAACGACTGCATCTGGACCAACGCCGACTGTGGACTGGAGCAGATCACGGGAATTCCCACGGGGGTCGACGGACGCGAGTGCCACATCCCGTGGGTGAGCGCCATGGCGCCTCTGGCGCCGAACATGCGCGTCGTCGCGCGCCCCGACCGCATCGAGGTCCTGTGGAACAACCGCAGCGAGCGCTCGGCCGATCCGATCCTGGGAGTCGTCGACTTCGAGGGCTACCGCGTCTGGCGCGCCGACAACTGGACGCGGCCGCCCGGGACGCACGTGCGCACGGGCCCCGGCACCGAGCTTTGGATCCGCATGGCGGGCTTCGACGTCCCCAACGGCATCGGCTCGGATACGGGGCTGGGCTCCATTCGCTATCGACCGGTGCCCGACGAGGCCGTCGAGTTCTACCGTGAGTGGTTCCTCGCGCATCCCGAGGTTCCGGCACCGGACCTGCCCGGGTACACGCTCGGCCAGATCGACACCGCACAGGCCATGGCGCGCGGCGTGCGCTACTACCGGTTCATTGACCCTCCCTTCGTGCGCTCGGGACACCTCGGCGGTCCTTGCGATGAAGACGACGACTGCGGCTCGTTGGAGACGGAAGATGGAGCCGTTCCTTCGCGCTGCAACAACATGTTGGGGCGTTGCGCCGAAACGACGACGCCGCCGGCCGCGGGCGTTCCGCTCTTCTATGCCGTCACCGCAACGGATCACAAGGCGCGCGTGGATCCCGATGGAAGGGTCGAGCTCCTGGGACCCGGCTTGAGCGGCGCGCCGAATTCGAACTTCGAGTTCACGCATCGCCCTTCTGCGACTGCTCTGGCGGCGCGCGCACAGGACGGCAAGGACGTCTACGTGGTGCCCAATCCCGCGACGGCGCGCAGCATGGCGGCGTGGCGTCTCGAGCCCAACAACGAGGACCCCTCGGGGGTCAAGGTGGAGTTCCACCGCTTGCCGCCCGCACGCGGCACCATCACGATCTACACGCTGGCAGGGGACCGCGTGCAGACGCTGACCTTCGATGCGCGCCACGGCAACGGCAGCGTGGCCTGGGACCTGATCAGTCGCAACCGCCAGCCGGTGACGAGCGGGGTGTACCTGTTCGTCGTCGATGCCGACGTTCGCGGCTTCGAGCGCTCCGTCGGACGTTTTGTCATCATCCGTTGACGCGTTCGAGATCCTGTCGTCCACCGAACCGGAACTGCGAGGCACGACGCTCCACGACGCCACCTTGGCGGGCTTTTTCGCGCACTGCGAAGGCGAACGTGGAGCTTTGAGGCACCCTCCGCTGCGTTCGGGCGCAGATGCTTTATCATGAGAAGAGGCCGTTTCTTCTTTGCGGCTCCAGTCGTCTATTCCGTGTGCGCCCTCCATTCGCCGATTGGTCATGATTCCATTGGGTTTCCTTTCAGGCGGACCCAGCGCGTCTCCCGTGCGAGGCCGAGCCGTGTGCTCGAGTCATGCTCCGCATACGCCTCCTCGCCGTTTGTGGAGACGTACGCGTCCGTGGCGCCCGCTGTGCGTTGCGTGGATTGCACTCGGAGCGTTCGGCGCTGCGCAACCGGCCGCCGTCGCCGCAGCCGGCCCGGGACAGGTCATGTTCCCGGGCGTGCGCACCGGCGAGAAGCCCCAGTCGAAGCTCGTGCACCACGACGGCTCGTGGTGGACCGTGCTCCACGGCCCGGGTGGCCTGGCCCTCTACGAGAAGATCGGCAATGTCTGGGCGCAGCGCACCTTCCTGGGAGGCTCGGGCAAGTCCGACCTCAAGCTGAGCGGCTCGAAGCTGTACGTGCTGGTGTTCGAGACATCACCACGCTTCTTCGAGCTGACGTACGACGCTCCGTCACGCAGCTGGGTTCTCGACAGCGGTTATCCGGTCCAGGTACCGGCGATCCCCGGTTCCGAGTCCTTGGTCCTGGAGGAGGACTCCACCGGCCGGCTGTGGTACACGGGCGAGGGCTCGGGCCAGATCGTCGCCTACTTCACGCTTGCGTCGCATCAGGACTGGTCGAACATCCCCGTCATCCTGCAAACCGGCGTCGACGACGATGACATCGCTTCCGTCGTCGCCTTCGGCGGCAACAAGATCGGCGTGTTCTGGTCCGATCAGAACACCGATGCGTTCGGCTTCCGGGTGCACGACGACTCCGATGCACCGCTCGACTGGGGCCCGCACGAGGTCGTGTATCCGGGGTTCCGGCACGCCGACGATCACCTGAACCTGGCGTTCGACTCGAGTGGGCGCGTCTACGCGTTGACCAAGGACGACAACGATTTCATGGCCGTGCATCGGCGCGAGATCGACGGCACATGGTCGACGTCGTACAACGTCCTGGCCGGCACCGGGAACCACGGCATCATCATGGTCAGCGAGGCGGACAGCGCCGCGTACATCGTGTACACGGATTGGAGCGTCACGCCGAGTCGCATCGCCTACCGCACCGCGCATCTCGAAGACCTGATCTTCGGCAATACGA
>JBFJHN010000112.1:0-6788 GCA_041613275.1 Candidatus Krumholzibacteriia bacterium
CGCCTCGCGCACATGAGGCGTGAGGTCGAACTCCAACACCGACTCCGGCAGCGCCACGACGTCATCGCCCGGGCTCTCGCCACCGCGCTGCAGGATGAGCTCGAAGCGCGTGTCGATGGCGCGTGCGAACTCGGTCAAGCAGCGGTGACATTGCGAGCGCGCCTCGCCGCCGACGTGCCCGTCCACGTGCACGCGTCGGCCCTGGACGTCGAGAGCGCAACGCACCTTCAGGTGGTGCGGCTCGTCGCGACCCGCAGCGTCGCGCACCACCAGGTCGAGGTCGCCCGACTGGGACGACCGCCCCGGCTCGAGCCGGTTGAGATCGACGAGTATCTGCGTCAGCGCCATTTTGCGACTCTAGCAAAGCCCGCCCGTCGTCTGTCAACCAACCCTTTGTGGGACAGACACTTCGGGCGTCCAGTTCAGGCCGAAAAGAGGATCCCGAGCTCCCGCTCGGCGGACTCCGGGCTGTCCGAGGCGTGCACGGCGTTCTCCTGCAGGCTGGTGCCGAACATGTAGCGCACCGTTCCCGGGGTGGCGTCGGCCGGGTTGGTGGCGCCGACGAGCTGGCGCAGGCGCTTGACCGCGTCCTCACCCGTGAGCCACAGGGCGATGACCTCGCCGGAGGTGATGTACTGGGTCAGGTCGTCGAAGAACGGCTTGCCCTCGTGCTCGGCGTAGAAGCGCTTGACGGTCTCGGTCGGCAACCGACGCATTTCCATGCGGCGCACCTGGAATCGGTTGCGCATGACGATCTCCAAGATCGCCGGCCAGGTTCCGGCCCGCACGATCTCGGGCTTGATCATCATGTACGTGCTGTCCACGTCTCAATCTCCCCTTGCGTCTTTCGTGGTGTGGGAAGGCGTCAGCTCGCCTTGGGCGTCCAGGCTTCACTCAAGATCTGCACGACGCCGCTGGGCGTTTCGGCCACGCGCACGCCCGCCTTCTCGAACGCGGCGACCTTCGCTTCGGCGGTTCCGGAGCTGCCGGAGACGATGGCGCCCGCATGGCCCATGCGACGTCCGGGAGGTGCCGTGCGTCCGGCGATGAACGCCACCACCGGCTTGCTCATGTGGTCGGCGATGAACGCGGCGGCCTCTTCTTCGTCGCTGCCGCCAATCTCGCCGATCAGCACGACCGCCTCCGTGCGCGCGTCGTCTTCGAACAGACGCAGCACGTCGACGAAGCGCGTGCCGATGAGAGGATCGCCGCCGATGCCGATGCAGGTCGATTGCCCGATGTCCTGTCGCGTGAGCTCGTAGACGACCTCGTATGTGAGCGTGCCGCTGCGCGACACCACGCCCACCGGTCCAGGCTTGCAGATGTTTCCGGGAAGGATCCCGATCTTCGAGGCGCCCGGCGTGATGAGACCCGGGCAGTTCGGACCGATCAGCCGCGCGCCGTGCTCGTGCACCACGGGCAGCGTTCGCACCATGTCGCCTACGGGGACGCCTTCGGTGATGCACACGACGAGTTCGATGCCCGAGACCACAGCCTCGCAGATGGCATCGGCTGCAGCCAGCGGCGGCACGTACACCGCGGACGCCCGTGCTCCGGTCTCGGAGACGGCCTCGGCCATGGTGTCGAAGACGGGCACGCCGTGCACGCGTTCTCCACCCTTGCCCGGTGTGACGCCTGCGACGACGCGCGTGCCGTAGTCGACCATCTGGCCGGCGTGGAAGCCGCCGTCGCGCCCGGTGATGCCCTGCACGGCGACGCGCGTTTCGGCGTCGATGAGGATGCTCACGACGAGCCCCCCTTCCCCCGCGCCGCAGCAATGGCACGCTGGACGACCTCGTCCATCCCCGACGCGGTCTCGAGCGACGCGCCCTGCAGCATCTCGCGCGCACGTTCCTCGTTGGTGCCGATCAGGCGCACGACGATGGGAACGCGCGGCGGGCTGCTCTCGAGCGCCATGAGCAGTCCCTGCGCCACGTCGTCGCAGCGCGTGATGCCGCCGAAGATGTTGAACAGAATGACCCGCACGTTGGGGTCGGATTGGATGATCTCGAGCGCCGTGGTCACCTTCTCCGGATTGGAGCTTCCGCCGATGTCGAGGAAGTTCGCCGGGCGACCGCCGTAATGCTGGATGAGATCCATCGTCGCCATCGCCAGGCCGGCGCCGTTGACGACGCAGGCGACGTCGCCTTCCAGATGGATGTAGGACAACCCTTTGGCGCGCGCCTTGCGCTCGCGCGCGTCCTCGGCGTCCAGGTCGCGCAGCGCTTCGAAGTCCGGGTGCCGTGCCAGCGCGTTGTCGTCGAGGTTGATCTTGGCGTCGATGGCGAGAAGCTCACCCGATTTCGTCAGCACCAGCGGGTTGATCTCCGCCAACGTCGCGTCGATCTGGTCGAAGGCATCCGCCAATCGCGAGCAGATCCGCGCCAGGCCCAGCGCGGCACGCGCGTCGTCGGGGAACACCTGGAAGCACAAGCGACGCGCCTCGTAGCCCGGCAGGCCGCGCCACGGATGCAGGTGCGCGCGCAGGATCTTCTCGGGCGTGCGCTGCGCCACCTCTTCGATGTCGATGCCGCCCTCGGCGGAGAGCATCAACACCGGTCGCGCCTCTGCGCGGTCCAACGTCACGCCGACGTACACCTCGCGCGCAATGTCCACGGCAGGTGCGACGAGCACCTTCCCGACGACCAGGTCCTTGATCGTCATGCCCAGAATTGCCTCGGCGTGCTGCCGGGCCTCGTCGACATCGCGGGCGAGCTTGACGCCGCCCGCCTTGCCGCGGCCGCCCGCGTGGACCTGCGCCTTGACGATGACGGGCGCGCCGAAGTCGCGTGCAGCCCCGAGCGCCTCTTCGGCGGTCGAAGCCACGACGTGGGGCGGCACGGGCAGATCGAAGCGGCGCAGCAGGTCGCGCGCTTGGTATTCGTGGATGTTCATGGATTCCCTGGGCTACAGCGCCCCAACGCGGCCGGAGTCGCGTGACAGGGCAAAAGGAAACGGGGCTCCGCTTGGGTGCGCCCCGCAGCCCGCGAACTGTACCAAAGCCGCTCGGCGGCCGCAAGTCGCTCCGAGCCGCGCCGAAAGCGCGGGAAGCCTCGGTCCGAGCGCCGTATCCGCTTTACTGACAGTAGATTGGCGCTGGAACTGAAAACGCGAGTCGAGGTGCCCGGTCGGACGCGGGGTGCGCTCAGGCGCGCGCCGCACGCGGCTCGAGTTCGACCTGCAGTCCCTCGAGGCGCGCCAGGAGGTCGAGGTAGCGCTGCGACGGCGTGGTCTCACCGTAGGTGAACAGCAGCGTGCGCATGTCGGCGGTCCCGAGGGCGCCGTGGTGGAGTGCCAGCGCCAGACGATCGCCCAACATGTAGCCCAGCGCGTGCGCGACTTCGAGCCGCACGTCCAGATCCTGTTCGTAGATCTGTTTCAAACGCCCGCGGCTGCCGGCGAGACGCGCGCGCTCATGGTCCTTGTGCTGGATCACGAAGCGCGCCACGCGCTTGCGAAAGGCCAGATCCGGCTCGTGCAGGCGGCGAGACGCGTTGCGCAGGAAGTCGCGCAGCTCCTCCTCGCGCGTCGCGGTGCGCAATGGATTCACCAGCTTGGAGGCGAAGAAGCCGGCGGCGACGTCCCAGATGCGCGCGTAGAAGTCCTCGTAGGCATCCTCGAGGTAGCGCGTCGTGCCGTGCACGCGCTGCTGCAGCACGTGCATGGCTTCTTCCGACGCATGGTGCACCGAGAAGAACGGCAGGTACACGATGTCGAGCTCCGGCAGATAGCAGCTGCGATTGGCGAAAGCCAGCAGGTGCACCTCCCGGATGCGATCCTCTTCGACCGCGGGCGAGGTTTCGACCGCCTCGAAGAACAGCTCGTCCAGATTGGTGAAGACTTCGCTCACGCCGCGCACGGGCGAAAAACCGAAAAACTGGCACAGCCGGCGGAGAAGAGCCTCGAACACGCCGGTGTAGGTGGGCTCGACGATGAGCTCTTCGCCGTCGCTGACGTCCTCGAGGCGTTCGAGCGCCTGTTCCCAGCTCAGGTACGACTGCAGCTTGACGTGCGGCGGCACCTCCATCACGCAGAAGCGATCGTCTCCGAGGCGCACCACCTGCGACGACGAGCTGGCGCCGTCCTCGGCCAGCGTCCAGTAGAGCGCGTCACTGTTCTGGTAGACGATCAGCGTGCTGCGCGGCGTCCCGCGGGCGCCAAGCTTACGCTCGAGCGCGCGCGGTAGATGCTTGGACGCGAGGTGCAGGTCGCCGATCAGCACCATCACGCGCGCGTCGGGATGATCCTGCACCACGTCGACGATGGACTCGGCGATGGCGTCGTCCCGCGCGCGGAGGTGCGTGCGCCCGTTCTTGCGCGGATGGTTGATCCCGACCACGCGCACGCCGAGCTTGCGCGCCGTCTCGAACAGCGGCTTGTAGTTCGTCCAGTCGAAGTTCCACGTACGCCTGTAGTCGATACGCTGGAGGAACGTGCGGTCGTCGATCTCGCCACGCATGTAGGCGTCGACGTGCTCCTGGTGCTCGCGCAACACCATCTCGAGCGCCAGGACGAGCGGTCGCGCATCGCGCGCCGACCGCTCCAGCAGACGACACGCGAGCTCTTGCGACTGTCGCAGCGTGTGGTAGTCGCCGACGAAGAACAGGTCGGAGTCCAACATCGCCTGGTGCAGGTCGCCGTAGCTCGCCACCGCGTAGTGGCGCCGGAACTCCCGCATGTACTCACGGTAGTAGCGCTCGAGCGCCGGCGGACGTCCCCCGGTGTAGGCGCGAACTTCGGCCTGCATGAGCCGGTGCACGCTGCGCTGCAGGCGCACCAGGGCCTGCTGCGTTGCGCCACCGCCTTTGCGCTTGGTCGCCGAACGTGCCGTCATCTGGAGACCTCACACCGTGGGTCGTGGTCGCGCTGCCCGCGAGCTTGACGAACGCGAGCGCGCACGTGTCCGGCCGCGAAACTGCACGTTCCGGACCGAGCCCACGTAGCGTCTGGACACGTCGCTTTTCGACGTGTGCCGACCCGTGCACGCAGCCGACCACGAGCACACGCCACGCGTCTTTAACACGGTCCCGAAATCCGCGACACCGGCGAAGTTGTAAGACACTTGTCCACAGCTGGTTGCGAGTTGATCTGGAAGCGGATTCCAGGCGGGGGTGTTTGCGTGGCTGCGGCCGCAAAGTGCACGTCGGTCGCGCTCGCCTCAGAAGGGGGCCCGTTGACAGAGGTGCATCGTCCACCTACGTTGATTGCGAGGCCAGGAAAGCCGAAGTCTGATTTGGGGGACTTGACTGCTTGGTTGAGATGCATGCTTCAACATCGCGTTCTCACCGGCGTCTCAGTCAAGTCTGAGTGATCCGACACCTCCACGAGAAGATGAGGGCACCTGGCCTCATCCTTCTCCAGTCTCGTCTCAGCCCTTCGCGTTCGAATCCTCGTCGGCCAGCTTCTTGCCGGCGTCATCGTCCTCTTCGCGCAGGCCCTTCTTGAAGCGTTTGATGCCCACGCCCAGGCCGCGCCCGATCTCGGGAAGGCGGCTGGCTCCGAAGAGCACGACGAACAAGAGCGCGATGAGCAGGAGTTCGGTGGGACCCAATCGACCACAGGTCATGCGTCATGTCCTCTCTCGACGCCGCGACGGCGCGCCCGCCGTACGACCGGTTCACGGTTGCGGCTTCGTCCACGTTCCACTGCGACCGCCCGATTTCTCGATCAATTCGACGTCCGTGATCCGCATCCCACGGTCCACCGATTTGCACATGTCGTAGATCGTGGCCGCCGCGATGAGGACGGCCACCACCGCTTCCATCTCCACCCCCGTCGCCGCGCGGCAGGCCGCGGTGGCTTCGATCACAAGGCAGCCGCGCTCGGGCGCGTGTCGAATCTCCACGTCGACGTGATCGAGCGGGAGCACGTGACACAGGGGGATGAGCTGCGCAGTCTGCTTGGCGGCCTGGATGCCGGCCAGGCGCGCCACCTCGAGCACGTCACCCTTGGGCATGTCCCGCGCGCGCAGGCGCTCCAGCGTCTCGTCGCGCAGGTGGACCTCGCCGCGTGCGCGTGCGCGCCGCGCGCTCACAGGCTTCGCACCGACGTCGACCATGCGGGCGCGCCCCTCGTCGTCCACATGGGTCATGCGCTGCGGTTCGCTCATGGCTGGCTTCCGGGTCGCATCGCGCGCTCCCAACGCTGCCACTCCGCGGGCGTGTTGAGGTTCGCCAGCGCGTCGTCCGCGCCGGCCGGCAAGGCATACACCGCGAGTTCAGCATGGCGCAACCAATCCTGCGCCTTGAGTCCCCACTCGGGCCGCACGCGCGCCGCGACGTCGCGATGCCACAGCGACGGGAAGGGCTCGAGGGACGCGAAGCCAGGGTGCCGCACGCAGGCACCGAGAGCGTCCGAGCGACGCGCCGTCTGCCACAGAACGCGCAGCCAGCGCGCGTCCACACCCGGCATGTCGCACGCGAGCACCAACCGCCAGGTCGGTCCCGGAGCCTCCAGCGCCGCACGGATCCCGTGCACGACCGCGCGCTCGGAACGCGCGTCGAAGATGCACGGGAGATCCTGCACCTCGTCGCGCTGCGATTCCTTGAGAACGACGAACACTTCGCTGACGCTCTCGCGGATGCGCTCGGCGAGCGTCGTAGCCCATGTCCGATCGCCGTTCGGCAACGCGATCTTGCTCGAACCCATGCGCCGACTGGCGCCGCCCCCCAGAATGTACGCCGCGATATCGCCCGGAGAGGGTTTTTCCTGCTGCACATCCATGCGGGCTCCTCGGGCGCGCGTCTCGCCCCTGATGATACACCGTGCTGCGACGTCCAGCACGCGCC
>JBFJHN010000113.1:0-6776 GCA_041613275.1 Candidatus Krumholzibacteriia bacterium
TCCATCTTCCACCACAGGTCCTTGTGCTCATCGAGAAGTGACTCGATGATCTGTTTCGGGACATGACGCCCCAGTACCGGGTAGAGGACTTCCTCTTCGAGCTTGCTATGAGCACGAACTTCGCGCTCGAGGTAATCGAGTCCCTGGCGCAGCGTCTCGAGAGCTTCACTGTGACGCGGGGTGTTGAGCTCCGAGGCCGCAAGCTCCATTCGATCGACGTACTCGAGAGCAGCGTTGTGCTCGGATTTGAGGAGTTCGATGGGATCTCGTGTTGCCTTCATGGGCTGCTACTCCGTGTTCACTCGGAAGCTGGGAGTCGGTCCTCGACGCGTCAAGAGTTTGGCCGTGTCGCTTGATCAACGGACCAAGGGGGTCCGATTGGCAAACACTACGGATGCTTCCGGGGGGCTCAGTGGCTCCATCCGACACACGCGAGGGCTGCTTTCGACGCCGTGCGGGAGAGCGTAACACACTGTTTTCATGAGACTTAAATCGCGCTTCTTGCTGCTACCGTTCGGCATGCTCCTGGCTTTGGGAAACGTGGAGGCATCGCCGCATCCCAGGATCGTACGCGCATTTCGACCGCGCCTCCACCTGGTCCGGAACCTGAGGAGGGAGTGACATGATCATTTCGCGCAGCGCCGATTACGCACTTCGCGCGCTTCTGTATTTGACGCGTCTCGAACCCAGCTCCCGCTTCGTTCCGGCGAACGAGATCTCGAACGAGATGCAAACGCCGCCGTTCCTGCTGAGCCGCATCCTGCAGCGGCTGGTGAAGAGCGGGCTCCTGCACTCCATGAAGGGGCATCACGGCGGCTTCCGACTGAACAAGAACCCGGCGGAGATCAACGTCTACGACGTCATCGAGATCATCGACGGCTCCATCGTGGTTCACGACTGCGTCAGCGAGAAATGTGGCATGGGGCCGTGTTGTGCCCTCCGCGACGCCTTCACGCGCGCCGAGCGCGCTCTCGAGCTCGCGTTGCGCGCTGTTACGCTTGCGGAGATTTCGCGCCCGGAACCCCAGCAAGCGTTTGTGCAGACCGGACTCGGGGTGACCCCCGGGACTCGATCGGAAGCCGAGTGACCATGTTGGAAATTCGCGAGACCCCCAAGATCAGGCGCACGCAGAGCCGCGTCCGCGGCCATACTGCGCTCGCCGTGTACCTGAGCGAGATCGAGCACATTCCAGTTCTCAGCGTCAAGGAGGAGCGCGCCGTCGCCGAGCGCATGCGAAACGGCGACGAGAAAGCGCGCAACGAGCTGGTGCGGCGCAACCTGCGCTTCGTGGTCACGGTGGCGCGCCAGTACTCCCGTTTCGACGTCCCGCTCGAGGACTTGATCAACGAGGGGAACCTGGGTCTGATCCGGGCGACGCGCATGTTCGACCCGAAGCGCGGTTTCCGCTTCATCTCGTACGCGGTGTGGTGGATCCGTCAGAGCATCCTGTCCTACATCACGAACCAGAGCCGCGTCGTCCGCATCCCCGCGGGGCAGGTGCAACGGATGTCGCGCCTGGCCCGCGAAACGGAGCGTTTGATGCAGGAGTGCGGATGCGTGCCCGGAACGGACCAGCTCGCGAAGCGTCTCGAGATCGCGCCGGAACAGGTTGAAGATCTGTACAGCCTGCCTGTTTACAGCTTCTCGTTGGATGAGCCCGCCGAGGGCTCCCAGTCCGACTTCGAGATCGACGTCCTTGAAGATCCGAACGCGGATCTGGACCAAGGCCTGCTGGTGCGCCTGCGCCAGCACGACGTACGCGAAGCGCTCGTGGTCTTGGATCCGCGGGAAGCGGACATCGTTTGCCGTCACTACGGGTTGACCGGCAAGAAACCGGAATCGCTCCAGAGCATCGGACGAGAGTACGGCGTGACCCGTGAACGCGTGCGCCAGCTGCGCGATCGTGCGCTCTGGAAGCTGCGGACGTCGGAGCTCGCTGGTCCGCTCGCCGAGTACGCGTCGTAGGGCGCGACGCGCACCGCCGCGCTGAAGCTACGCTGCCAACGGGCGGAGTCGACGTGACGCCTCTCGAAACATCGAACACGAGCCGCCGATCGGGAAATGCGAGGCCGGCCAAGGGCCATGTCGAGATCCATGCCGACGAGTGCAAAGGCTGTGCGCTTTGCGTGGAAGCTTGCCCACTCGGAGGCCTGCAGATCTCCCGGACCACGCTGAACCGCCTCGGCTACCACCCGGTCGAGTTCCTCGAGGTCGGTTGCACGGGCTGTGGGGTGTGCTTCTACGCCTGTCCCGAGCCGGGGGCTTTGCGCGTGCTGCGACGACCGCATCGTCGTCTCGTCCGCACCGAGCCCTAGCACCGTGCGGCCGAAGCGATGCCAGGGGGATTGCCATGCCACGTCTCGCCAAGGGCAACGAAGCGGCCGTTCACGGCGCCATCCTCGCCGGATGTCGGGCCTTCTTCGGCTACCCCATCACACCGGCCAGTGAAATCGCCGAGGTCGCTGCGCGCGATCTGCCGCGGGCGGGGGGAACGTTCTTGCAGGCGGAAAGCGAGACCGCAGCGATCAACATGGTCTACGGCGCGTCATCGGCCGGCGTGCGCTGCATGACCGGATCGTCGGGGCCTGGTGTGTCGCTGATGCAAGAGGGCATTTCGTACCTGGCTGGCGCCGAGCTGCCGAGCGTGGTGGTCGACGTCATGCGCGGCGGACCCGGCCTGGGTAACATCGCGCCCGAGCAGAGCGACTATCACCAAGTGGTGTGGGGCGGCGGGCACGGCAACTATCGCACGTTGGTGCTGGCGCCCGCGTCGGTGCAGGAGATGTGCGACCTCACGATCCTGGCCTTCGAGCTGGCCGACCGCTACCGCAACCCGGTCTTCGTTCTCGCCGATGGGGCCATCGGGCAGATGATCGAACCCGTCGAGTACCCACATCCGGTGCAGGAGCTTCCGGACAAGCCGTGGGCGTTACGCGGCACGGCCGAAACCCGAAAGAACCTGGTGACCTCGATCTACCTGGCGCCGGAGATCCTCGAGCGGCACAATCGCAAGCTCGAGAAGAAGTATGCCATCGCGCAGGAGCGCGAACAGCGCTGGGAGCTCTATCGCGTCGAGGATGCCGACGAGGTGTTCGTCGCCTACGGCATCGTCTCGCGCATTCTGCGCTCCACCGTCGACCTCGCCCGCGAACGCGGCCGTCGCGTCGGGTTGGTGCGCCCCATTTCCCTCTGGCCGTTTCCTACGACGGCCATCTCCGAGCTCGCGCAGCATGTGAACGTCTTCCATGTTGCCGAGCTGTCGAACGGTCAAATGGTGCGCGACGTTCGCCTTGCGCTGCGCGACCGCCGGCGCACCACCTTCTTCCACCGCATGGGCGGCATGCTTCCGACGGAAGAGCAGCTGCTCGAGCATCTCGAACATCCGACGGCGGTGGTGTGACATGGCACGCCTCGAGTACGCCCGACCTCAGAGCTTCTACGACGTGTTCGAGCGCAAGAACGCCGGCGACTGCGTGACGCACTACTGCCCCGGCTGCGGACACGGAAACCTGCACAAGTACATCGCGGAGGCCATCGATGAGCTGGAGATCCGCGATCGCACCATCCTGGTGAGCCCCGTGGGCTGCTCGGTGTTCGCGTACTACTACTTCGACGTCGGCAACGTGCAGGCCGCGCACGGGCGTGCCCCCGCCGTCGCCACCGGCCTGCGGCGCACGTTGCCCGAGTCGATCGTGATTACGTACCAGGGGGACGGGGATCTGGCTGCCATCGGCGGCGACGAGATCCTGCACGCCGCCAACCGTGGCGAGAACATCACGGTGTTCTTCGTGAACAACGCCATCTACGGAATGACCGGCGGTCAGATGGCTCCCACCACGCTGGTCGACCAGGAGACGACCACGACGCCGCAGGGCCGCGATGTCGCCACCGAAGGTGCGCCGCTGCACGTGGCCGAGCTGCTCGCCACGCTCGACGCACCGGCTTACATCGAACGCACCGCATTGGGCAATCCGGCGCACAACGCCAAGACCCTCAAGGCCGTCAAGAAAGCGCTGCGCTATCAGATGGAGGGCCGCGGCTTCTCGCTGGTCGAAGTGCTCTCGCCGTGCCCGACGTGCTGGAAGATGACGCCGGTCCAGGCGACCGAGTGGGTCCTCGAACGGTTGACGGCCGTGTTTCCGTTGGGCGTCCTGCGGGATCGCAAGGAAACGTCGCCAGCGCCTCCAAACCTTCCTCGGACTGCCGTGCTTGCACCTTGGAGTCCCCACTCCCCAGAGCAGTCCGACGACGTTTCCGTCGTGCCGGTCCCCAGGACGCCCGTCGAACAGAGCAGCGTGCGCTTCAAGATCTCCGGTTTCGGAGGCCAGGGTGCACTGTTCATGGGCTTGCTCTTGAGCGAAGCCGGCATGCGCTCGGGCCTGCAAGTGTCTTGGATCCCGTCCTACGGGCCCGAGATGCGCGGAGGCACGGCGCACTGTCACGTCAACCTTGCCGCCCAGCGCATCGGTTCGCCGCTGGTCTCGCGGCCCAACGTTCTGGTCGCGATGAACGCACCGTCGCTGGACCGCTTCGAGCACGAGGTGGAGCCCGGCGGGCTCATCCTGTACAACTCCTCGCTCGTGCCGCGCGCGCCGGAGAGACGTGATCTCGAGGTCATCGCCGTCCCCGCCACCGAGATCGCGACCGATCTCGGCTCGACGCTACTGACCAACATGGTGTTGTTGGGCACATACCTCGAGTTCACCGGTGTTCTGCACCACGACACCGTCGAGCAAGCGCTCGCGACGCTCGTGACGCGGAAGGAACATCTCGAGGGCGACCGCAAGGCTCTGCAGGCGGGGATCCACTGGCTGCGCGAGCACGGAATCGCCGGCATGCACGCTGCAGGCCCGGACGGCGTGCCTTGAGAGTCCGATCCCCTTGACAGAATCAAGGCCGAATCGGAACCTGCTGAGGTGCTGCTCCACATCCTGAAATCCCGCGCCGGGAGTCTCCCCATGAGCCGCCAGTGCCACGCGGCGCAGAGCACGACGACGCAGCTCGTGCGCGAGTGACGCGGGCGCGCGGCATCACGAAGGACAACCCGATGCGAGACAGGCAGCACAGCACCGACATCGATGGGCACGAGCTGAGACCCGAGTCATTGATGATGGGCTACGGCTACCGGCCCGAGTGGTCCGAGGGTGCGCTCAAGAGCCCCATCTTTCAGACGTCCACGTTCGTGTTCGAGAACGCGGAGGCCGGCAAGAAGTTCTTCGAGATCGCGTACGGCCTGCACGGGGCGGGACCGTCGGAGTCCCTGGGCCTGATCTACAGCCGGCTCAACAACCCCGATCTCGAGATCCTGGAAGACCGATTGAAGCTGTGGGATGGCGCCGAGGCCTGCGCCGTGTTCACGAGCGGCATGGCCGCCATCGCGACGACGCTGCTCACGTTCCTGAGACCGGGCGACGTCCTGGTGCACAGCGATCCCTTGTACGGCGGTACGCACCATCTCTGCCGCTACATCCTGAACGAGTTCGGGATTCGGCATGTCTCGTTTCGAGCCGGCGCGGGCCCCGAGGCGGTCGACGCTGCCATCGACGAGGCGCGCGACCTGGGCCGTGTCGGCATGATCTTCGTCGAGACCCCGGCCAACCCGACGAATGCGCTCGTCGACATCGCGCACTGCGCCAGCGTCGCGCGGCAGGCGTCGACCGACGAGCGTCGGGTGCTGTTGGCGGTCGACAACACGTTCCTGGGCCCGCTGTGGCAGCATCCCATCAAGCACGGCGCCGATCTCGTTCTCTACTCGTTGACGAAGTACGTCGGGGGACACAGCGACTTGATTGCGGGCGCTTGCCTGGGCCGCAAGGACGAGATCCAGCGCGTGCGCGCATCGCGTACATTCTTCGGCGGCATGGCCGGACCGTGGACCGGCTGGCTGCTGTTGCGTAGCTTGGAAACGCTGAAGCTTCGCATGACTTCTCAGATGAAGAACGCGCGCTACGTCGCCGATTTCCTGCAAGACCACCCCAAGGTGGACCGCGTTCACTACCTGGGTCATCTCAGCGAGAACGATCCGGAGCACGAGGTCTATCGCAAACAGTGCCTGGCTCCCGGAGGCATGGTGTCGTTCGAGATTCGCGGCGGCGAACGTGAGGCGTTTCGCTTCCTCAACGCCCTGCAGCTGGTGCGTCTTGCGGTCAGCCTGGGCGGAACCGAGTCGCTGGCCGAGCATCCGTCGACGATGACGCACGCGGATGTCGAGCCCGAGGAGCAGCAACGCCTGGGCATCACGCCCGCGACCATCCGGCTGTCGGTAGGTGTCGAGCACCCCAACGACGTCATCGTCGATCTGCAGCAGGCGCTCGAGGCCGTCTAAACGGGAGGCAGGCCGTGCAGCCAACACCGAACGAGCCGCTTGTCGACGACGTGCTCGCGCAGCGCTTCCGCGGCTTGAAATCGCTCATCGGAAACACACCGCTCCTCGCCATCGACTTTGTCTTCCACGGCCGGCCCTGCGTGGTGTACGCCAAGGCCGAGCACATGAACATGACCGGCAGCATCAAGGATCGTATGGTGCTGCACATTCTTCGCAAGGCGTACGAGGCCGGCACGTTGGCGCGCGGCTCTCATCTCATCGAGGCCACGAGCGGCAACACGGGGATCTCGGTGTCTGCGCTGGGCCGCGCTCTGGGACACCCCGTGACCATCTTCATGCCGGATTGGATGAGCAGCGAGCGCATCAACCTCATCCGCAGCCTCGGGGCATCCGTGCAGCTCGTCAGCCGCGACGATGGTGGCTTCCTGGGCAGCATCGAGCGCGCCGAAGA
>JBFJHN010000114.1:0-6768 GCA_041613275.1 Candidatus Krumholzibacteriia bacterium
CCGTCGTGAACGAGATGCTCGCCGAAACACTCGGGCGGCCCGTCGAACCGTGGAGTCGCGTACTGGGGGTGGACACGAAGTCGTGAACTGGCTGGACGACTACAAGTCCAAGCTGATGAGCGCCGCCGAAGCGGTGCGCGTGGTCAAAAGTGGCGACCACGTGTACTACGGCGGCAACGCGGCCATCCCACGCGCGCTGGTGCGCGCGCTCGCCGAACGCGCCGACGAGCTCGAGAACGTGCAGCTGAACCACGTGCTGCTGCTGGGCGACGATCCGCTGACCGCGCCGGGCATGGAGGGTCGCTTCCGCCACAACTCGCTGTTCGTGGGGCCGGCCGATCGCACCGCGGTGAACGACGGCCGCGCCGACTACGTGCCCGTCTTCCTCAACCAGATTCCGCGGCTGTTCCAGGACGGCATCTTGCCTCTGGACGTGGCGATGGTGATGACGTCGCCGCCCGACGAGCACGGCTTCATGAGCCTGGGTGTCGAAACGTTGGCGTCGAAGGCGGCGTGCCAGCTGGCGCAGAACGTCATCGTGCAGGTGAACGCCAAGATGCCACGCATCCTGGGCGACACGTTTCTCCACGTGCGCCGCGCGAGCGCCATCGTCGAGCATGTCGAGAATCTGCCGACGCTCGAGCCCCAGCCGGCCACCGACGTCGAGCGCGCCATCGCGCAGCACATCCTGCCGCTCATCCAACCGGGCGCGACGCTGCAAATGGGCATCGGCGGCATTCCCGATTCGGTGTACGAGATCATCGACGGCGACTTGGACCTGGGCATCCACACCGAGATGATGTCGGACGGCGCCATGCGCGCCATCGAACGCGGTGTGGTCACGGGCAACAAGAAGTCGCTTCATCGCGGCAAAGTGGTCATCACGTTCGCGCTCGGGACCAACGAGCTGTACGACTATCTCGACGACAATCCGCTGATCGAGGCGCATCCGGTGGAATACGTCAACGATCCGGTCGTCGTGAGCAAGAACGACAACATGGTGGCCATCAACTCGGCCATCGAAGTCGACCTGACCGGTCAGGTGTGCTCGGACTCGATCGGCCCTTATGTGTACTCGGGATTCGGCGGCCAGGTGGATTTCATTCGCGGCGCCGCCATGTCGAAAGGCGGGCGTCCGATCATCGCCATCCCGTCGACGGCCCGCAAAGGCGAGACGTCGCGTATTGTGCCGTTCCTCAAGCAGGGCGCGGGTGTCGTGACGAGCCGCGCCGACGTCCACTACGTCGTCACCGAGCACGGCGTCGCCAACCTCTTCGGCCGCAACCTGCGTGAGCGCGCCGAGGCGCTCATCCGCATTGCGCACCCGCGTTTCCGTGACGAGCTGGCGGCCGCGGCGCGCGAGCGCAAGCTCATCCGCTGAGTTCAGAAACCCCGGGCGGCAATGTCGACCGCCCGGGGCCTCCGTCAAGTGGAGCTGTATTCATCACGTAGAGTCGTGTTCAGCGGTACAACGCTTTCAAGCTGCTCCAGGTATCCTTCGTCACGGAAACCGGGATCGCGCAGCTCTTGGGCGCGTTCGTGTTTACGTAGCACGGTATGGTCTCGACACACAGCTTGGTGAAGTAGGGTGTGTCGCACATCAGCAGCTGCGGGCAATTGAACGCCGGCGAACCCGAAAAGTTGCGCATCTCCAGCGAGAACTCCAGATCGTCCTCTTCCTCCGTCGCGAATACCACGACCGTGTACAGCAGGTACTTGCCGTTCTCCGGCTGCGCACAGGGAAACGCACACGTCACACCATCCCCAAAAGGATCGCCAATCGTGAGCATCTCCGGGTTGGGGGCGGAAACCGTCACCCAGGAGTCGGGAATCCCTTCGAAGCGGAACTCGGCCGCCGCCACGCCGCATCCCGTCAGCCCGTTCGTGTTGGCGATGATGTAGATGCGACCCGGTTGATCGGGTGTGATCGTGCCCGTGCACTGGGTGCCCTCAGCGTCGAAGTAGACACCGATCGTACCGCTATCGCCGTCCTCCAGAATGCGGTCGAGCTCCCGGCTCTTGCGCAGCGAGACCACGTCGATCGTTTGTTCCTTGGTGGGCGCGGACATGCGCAGCCCCACCCCACACGTGAAGCCGTTCGTGGGTGTTGGATTGGGCGCCGCTTCGCCATGCTCGTCCAGGATGACGAAGCCGAACGGATCCGAGATCACAACAGAAGCCACGTGATCCACGCTGTCGAACACCTGCACCAGCGCGCCATCGTCCGGATGGCAGAAGCTGAAGCCACCGTTCGCGATCCTTGCGTTCAGCAGTCCCGTGAGCGGGTTGCATTCAATCTGGAACGTGAAACCTGCCGTCACGAGCGTTCCCACCGTCGGAGGATTGTCGAAGGCGTTGGCAACCGGCAAGACCACGGCGCGACCGCCGTCGGCGTCTTGTGCGGCTATGGAGAACGTCAACCCATTCTGCAAATCCGCTTCGGTAATGCGGCCTTCGAAGGACACGAACACGCCGCTCCCGTCGATGGCGTGCGGCGCCGTGAAGTCGCGTGGGAACCACAGCATGTCGTGGATTTCTTCCACGGCGTGCGCAGGTTCTACGACGGCGAGACTGAGGACACAGAGAGTGCCGATCCAAGCGGCACAACGGAGAGGACGGAAGCATTTGCTCATGACAAGCCTCCTCATCTGCGGAATCGGACGACACGACTCCGATGAGCAAAGGGGGCAATGGGTCGAGCATTCGGCAGGGGGAATGGCATCGCGCTCGACCGAAGGTACAAGGACAATAATGCGCTGGAAGGCGTTTGTCAAAACTCGACATCGAATCTCTTGCGCACCCGCGCGCGTCAGCGGGCAGGAATAACACTCGAACGCACGCCGTAGAGACCCTTCAGTGTCGACCACGTCGCGGCTTCGACTGACGTGGGGCACGACTCTCCGTTCAAGACCGCGTCGGAGCCCGAGACGCAGATGCGCAGCTCGGCCGGCAGCTCCTCGCACTTCTTGACCAGCGGACATTGGAAGCCAGGATCGACGCGGTGCGTGTTTCGCGTGAGCGTGAGAACGGTGCCGGCCGCCGGCGCGGTGGGCGCGAAGTAGCCGATCGTGGCCAGGAGCACGCGGTCACCGTCGCCGGCCTCACAGCTTTCGTAGACGATGGTGCCGCCGCCATCCACGGGATTCCAAAGCATGGTCATCGCCGCGGGTCCCGGTGTGATGTTGACGACCCAGTCGTCCGGGAACCCGGTCACGCCGAACTCCGCCGTCTTGATGCCATCGCGAGCCGCGCCGCCCAACGTGGCGACCACGTAGACCGTGCCCACGCCCGAGGATGTCTGCTGAACGATGCACTGTGTGCCGGTGGCGTCGGCAAAGATGCCGATGTCGGGTTCCGAGCTGCTGGCGCCTGCGGTGCCGGCGGCGATCAGTCCAGCGAGCACGAAGCTGATCGAGACAACGTCGATCGTGAAGTTGCCGCCTGCGTCCTCGTGGACCCGGCGATGGGCGGTGCGAAGCGTTGAGTAGCGCATGGTGCCTCCAGAAGCGATCGAGGAGGAAGGCCATGCGACTCATGATACTCGGCACCCACTCGGGTGGCCAGGTCCCACGGTGCGATGGAGCGCGGCAACCAAGCGGGATGACAGATGTCGATCAGGAACGTCACACGCTTACGGGCAGCTCAACGAGAAGCCGTTCTCGACGCTGAAGCTCCCCGCCAGCGTCTTCGTGTTGCCCTGTGCGTCGACGACGGTGAGCGTGTACGTTCCCTCGATGCGCGTATCGGATCGTGTGACGGTCACGCTTCCGTTGGATGTGTCCATGAGTGGACTGGCCGAGTAGTTGATGCCGTCGTAGAAGAGGGCCTGAAGCATGTCCCCGTGGACGGTGTACGTGCCAACGTCATCCACGTTTGGAAACATGATCTCGAAGAACAGCTCGTAGCCGTTGGGCCCAGAGCCGTTCGTATGATCGTTCCAGAGGATGACCTGCGAGAAGCCCCAATCGACACGCGGGTCACAGTCGATGCTGGGGAGTCCCGAGGCTTCCGCATACGTTCCCTCGTTTCCGCCGTCGACCGCCATGGTCACGAAGTCGCTGCCCGATCCGCCGGGGGAGAGCGGATCATCCTCGCCACCGCCACACGAAATCAACAGCACCGTCCATGCGACGACGGCCATGCACTTCGTCGCACGTCTCCAGAAGATGGGAACCGGCATACGGGCTCCGTTTCGAACGGGACTCGAAGCTTCACACCGCGCACGGGCCGTGCAAGCGGCGTTCCGCAGAATCTGCGTCGGTCGGTCTGGGTTTTCAGGCGGGTTGCAGCTCGGTTTCCAGCGCGGCACCGTCTTCGAAGCCGTCGAGGTTGGCCAGCGTGGTCTCCGCAATGTTGCGCATGGCGGTCTCGGTGAAGAAGGCCTGGTGGCCGGTGACGATGACGTTGGGGAAGGAAAGGAGCCGCGCGAAGACGTCGTCCTGGATGATGGCGTCGGAGAGGTCCTGGAAGAAGATGGCTTCCTCTTCCTCGTAGACGTCGAGTCCCAGTGAGCCGACCTGCCCCGACTTGAGTCCGTCGATGACGGCGCGCGTATCCACCAGGCCGCCGCGGCTGGTGTTGATGAGCATGGCGCCGCGCGGCATGCGTGCGACCGCGTCGGCGTCGATGACGTGGTGCGTCTCGGGCATCAACGGTACGTGCAGCGTGATGACGTTCGACTCGGCGATCAGCGTGTCGAGATCGACGTACTCCACTCCGTAGCGCTCGAGCTCATCGGCTTGCACGACGTCGTAGGCCAGGACGCGGCAGCCGAAGCTGGCCAGGATGCGCGCCACGTTGACGCCGATGCGTCCGGTGCCGATGACGCCCGCTGTGCGGCCCTGCAGCTCGAACCCCAGCAGGCCGTCGAGCGCGAAGTTGCCCTCGCGCACGCGCTGGTGGGCGCGATGGATCTTGCGGTTGAGAGCCAGGATGAGGGCCACCGTGTGCTCGGCCACGGCGTGCGGCGAGTACGCCGGGACGCGCGCAACACGCATGCGCAGCTGGTGCGCCACGGCCAGGTCGACGTTGTTGTAACCCGCGCAGCGCAGCGCAACCGAGCGCGTACCGCCGGCGTGCAGCGCGCGCAACGTCTCGGCGTCGAGATGGTCGTTGACGAAGACGCAGACCGCATCGAAGCCTTCCGCCAAGGCTGCGGTCTGACTCGACAGGCGCGGCTCGAAAAAGACGAGGTCGTGCCGCCCGGCAGCCTGATTGGCCTCGTCGAGGAAACGGCGGTCGTAAGCGTGGGTATCGAAGACGGCAACGCGCATGGTTACCGATCAGCAGGCCGCGGTGGGCTTGGGAATACGCTGCACGGCACGAATGCGCGTCGTGCGCAGCGTGTTGGCGAACTCCATGAACAAGCCGGGGGCTGCGATGTGCTCGGTGAACAGCGCGTGGCCGCCGGCCGTGCAGCCGGCCACCTGTAGCGTGGTCTTTTCGATGCCCTTGCGCTGGAACCAGCCGCCGCTCACGTCGAAGGCGCCGTCGTCGCGCGCGGTGAGCGAGTACACCGAGTTGCGCGTGAAGACGATGACGCGCTCGCCGGTGGCCAGGTCGCGACGACGCACGGCCTGCGAGCCTTCGGCGACGGCAACGAGATTCTCGAGGGGGATGGCCTTCAGCGGTTCGCTGCGACGATAGGTTCCGCTGCGAAGATCGGGCATCGAGTCCCTCCGAATTGCGGCCCCACCGCCTCGGCGCCTGCGGCTCGGCCTCATGGACGGGCGGCTGCTGCGGCGCGCCCGCCGATGCCAACTGGGAGTATGACGCAGATCAGGCGTGGTTTGAAAGCCGAACGGGCTGGCGCCGGGGCCCCCAGGTGCCCGGCTGAGCCTCGAAAAGCCCCGGCAAACGGGTTCCACACGCGCTGCAGGCACCCTGCGGCGTGAGGTTCCAGTCGCTCAAGACATACCAATCCCGCCCCACGAGCACCTGGCCGCACGCGTGGCAGTAGGTGCTGCCGCCGCGCCGGTCGTGCACGTTGCCCGTGTAGACGTAGCGCAGGCCGTGGCGCTGCGCGATGTCCCGCGCGCGTGTGAGCGTGCGCGGCGGCGTGGGCGGCTTGTCCATCATCTTCCAGTCGGGATGGAACGCCGTGAAGTGCAAGGGCACGTCGGGGCCCAGGTTCGTCATCACCCAGGTCGACAACGCTTCGATTTCTTCCGGGCTGTCGTTCTCGTCGGGGATGAGAAGCGTGGTGATCTCGAACCACACATCCGTTTCGTGCTTGAGGTACACCAAGGTGTCCAGCACGTCCTGCAGCTCGCTGCCGCAAACCTTGCTGTAGAAGCGCTCGGTGAACGCCTTGAGGTCGACGTTGGCGGCGTCCATGTGCTCGTAGAACTCGCGGCGTGCCTCGGGGGCGATGTAGCCCGCGGTGACCGCGACGGTCTTGACGCCGGCGGCGCGACAGGCGCGCGCCACGTCTACGGCGTACTCCAGGAAGATGACCGGGTCGTTGTAGGTGAACGCGACGCTGCGGCAATCGAGCTCGGCGGCCACCCGCGCGATCTTCTCGGGGGAGGCCTGGTCGGCCAGGGTGTCGATCTCGCGCGACTTGCTGATGTCCCAGTTCTGGCAGAAGCGGCAAGCCAGGTTGCAGCCCGCGGTGCCGAACGAGAGCACCGGCGTGCCCGGATGCCAGTGGTTCAGCGGCTTCTTCTCGATGGGGTCGACGCAGTAGCCGCTCGAGCGCCCGAAGGTGGTCAGGACGACCGCGTCGTCGACGCGCCCGCGCACGAAGCAGAGGCCGCGCTGGCCCTC
>JBFJHN010000115.1:0-6758 GCA_041613275.1 Candidatus Krumholzibacteriia bacterium
ACACTGTTCGTGGATTCGTTTCGCGGCTACGCGGCATACCTGGTGCGTGAGATCACGCAGCCGGGCTGGCACAACTACTTCTATGCGCTCATCGCCATCTCGCTCGGCGTCTATGCGTTCGAGCTGATCGCACCGTGGCGCGCCCGTCAGAAACGCCTGCGTCGCGACTTCGGGCTGGACGCCTTCTACATGTTCTTCAACTTCTTCTTGTTCTCGCTGGTCGGCTACGCGGCGCTCTCGGACGTTTGCGTCAAGGCCTTCAACGATCTGCTCGCGTCGTTCGGGATACGCAACCTGGTGGCGATCGAGGTCAACAACCTGCCCACGTGGGCGCAGCTTCTCGTGCTGTTCGTGCTGCGCGATTTCGTGCACTGGAACGTGCACCGACTGCTGCATCGTTCGTCGTTCTTGTGGGAGTTCCACAAGGTGCACCATTCGGTGTTGGAAATGGGATTCGCCGCACACCTGCGATTCCACTGGATGGAAACCGTCGTCTATCGAACGCTCGAGTACATCCCGCTCGCCATGATCGGCTTCGGCATCGACGACTTCATCATCGTTCACCTGACGGCGTTGACCATCGGACACCTCAACCACGCCAATGTCGTTCTGCCGTTGGGTCCTCTGAAGTACGTGTTCAACAACCCGCAGATGCACATCTGGCACCACATGAAGCGCTTTCCCAAGGAACGACGCTACGGGTTGAACTACGGCTTGAGCCTGAGCGTCTGGGACTACCTGTTCGGGACGGCCTACGTGCCGAGCGACGGGCGTGACATCGAGCTGGGTTTTCCCGGCGTGGAGAAGTTTCCGCGAAAGTTCCTCGCCCAGGTCGTGCACGGAATCCCCCGCCGCCGGCGCGCGCGCGTGTGAGGCGTGCGCCGGAGGTCGAGCGCAGGTTCATTCGGGAAAGCGCACGTCGAACGCGTACAGGACTCCAGAGAAAGTGCCGACGAACAGCGACGATTCGTGGCGCCCGAAGACTCGTGTGCCGTCCTCCGACCAGTCGTGGGTCGGGTCGACGGGATGCGACCACGCTTCCTGGCCATTGCGTAGATCGATCGCTCGGATCTCGCCGTCCCCCGTACCCGCGAGCACCCAGCTCTCGTACACGAACGGCCGCGACGTGGGCCACGTCGTCCCGGACGGGGGCTCGAGGCTCCAGCGCACGCCTTCGAGCGAAGGCTCGAGCGCGACGAGATCGCCGTACCATCCTTCGTCCGCGAAGTAGGCGAGGACGACGTCGCCCGCCGGCACCAGCGCGCCGCGGAGATGGCTCATGAAACCCAGCGTCGCGAGCGACGAACCGTCGCGCGGGTCGAGCCGATGAACGACGGCATCGCGCGTGCCCACGAGGAGACCCGTGTCGATCTTCACGAGCGAAGTGACGCACTCCGAGCCGAGATCGCGGCGCCAGATCTCCTTGCCCGTCGCGGCGTCGAACGCGAACACGAAGCCGCTGCGCGCACCGAAGTACACGACGCCATCGTCGACCGCGGGAGACGAGCCCAACGAGAAGTGCCCTTCTTCCGGCAAGGGCTCGGACCGGAAGCGCCACACCACCTCACCCGTGTCGATGTCGATGCACAGCAGCTCGTCGTCGAGCGTGACGCCATAAGCACGCGCGCCTTGGCGCACGATGTCCGTCCCCAGGCCCTCGGCGAGCGGCACCATCCAGCGCACCTTCCCGGTTTGCTTTTCGAACGCATACACGTGGGAACGCCGCGGGTCGGTGCCGATGATCACCAGGGAATCCGTGAAGACCATGTCACCGTGGAAGCTGCGGGCGTCGCCGTCGTTGGTGATGTCGTAGTCCCACAACGGTCTTCCCGAGCGTGGATCGACGCTCAGGAAAACGCCCGCGCACGATCCGAGAAACAAGCGGCCTCCCGAGACCTCGGGAGTGCAGAACAGTCACCCGCCGGTGTCGAGGCTCCAGAGAGATCGCAGGGTCGGGGCAGGTGCCGGAGGAGCGGGCTGCATCGCGCGCGCCAGCGGTGTGAGAAGCAGCGCGACGATCGCAAGGACCGTGAGCTGCCGCCCCAAACGCGACGCGGGGCACCTCATCGTGCGCACACGCGGAAGCCGGCGAAGACGTCGCGGCGATCGCGCGTGTAGAAGTTGCGCCACGTGTTGCGCAACAACCGGGCGCGGGTCACCCAGCACCCGCCGCGGAGCACCATGTGCCTTCCATCGAACCATGGCTCGGAGTACTCCTTGTAAGGGTCGACGACGAAGCCCGGAAACGGGTGGAACTCCGTTGCCGTCCACTCCCAAACGTTGCCGCACATCTGCCTGCAGCCAACGGCGCTGTCGCCGTGCGCCAGCTCCGCCGCGTCGACGAGACCGCGAACGCCATCCAGATTGGCGCGTTCGGCCGTCGGCGACGCATCGCCCCAGGGATGGCGCCGACATTTCACGAGCGTACCCGAGCTCCCGGAACCGGCAGCGGGCGCTCGCTCGCACGCCGCGGCCGCCTCCCACTCGGCCTCGGTGGGCAGCCGCGTGCCCGACCAGCGGCAGAACGCGGCAGCCTCGTGCCAGCTGACGTGCAACACGGGCCACGCGCGCTCCAAAGGGCGCCACGAATCGAAGACGCGCTGCTCCCAACCGTTCTGCGAGCGTCGCCAGTACACAGGATGCCGCGCGCGTTGCTTCTCGCGCCACGTCCAACCCTCCGCGTCCCAAAGATCGCGACGCTCGTATCCTGCGTCCTCGACGAACGCTGCAAACTGGGCGTTCGTCACGGCTCGCGTAGCCATCCGGAACGGCTCCAGGCGCACCGGATGCGCCCATTTCTCGTTGTCGAACACGAACGTGGCATTGCGCGCGGCCCCCAGCTCGAAGTCCCCACCGGGGATCTCGACGAACTCGAACGGCACATCACGAGGCGTCGCTCGTGTGCGCTCGGACGATGGACGTGCGGGCACGCCCCGCAAGAAGCTCGGTGTCGGGTATCCCAACGTCTGGCGCGTGTACGTGAACGCCTCGTCGTGCATGTCTTCGTGATAGGTGACGAGCCGATAGAAGTACACGGTTTCGGGATCGAGTCCGTACTTGTACAGAGCCTCACAGGCGCGATCGAGCTCGGCCTGCATGTAGTCGAGCGTCTGGCGTCGTGTGGGAAGAGGTAAGTCCCAGCGTGTGTCGTGCGCAACCGCAAACGAGTCGTACAGCCGATCGGCGTCCGCTCGAGCGTGCGGCAGATTGCGGAGGCGGCCCAGCACCCAGCGAGCCTGGAACCACGCGAGATGGCCAATCTCCCACAGCAGGGGGTTGGTGATCGCCAGACGGGGCCCCATCAGTTGCGCGTCGTCCAGGTCGCTCACCAGCTCGAGCGTGCGTGCACGCGCATCGCGAAGATCGTGCTCCAGCTGTTCCCGCGTCGTGTCCATCTCGGCGTGACCCACAAGCCCCTCCAGCACACGTCCGCTTCGACCCACGTCCGGCGCCGACCGTCCCCGGGCTCGAATTCGGCATCGCTCTTGGTCCGGCCAGCTCGTATGATACCCGCGTGCTGCGCGTCCAGATCATCTCGCCGCAAACGGACGCTCCGGGGAGCGGGAACGCCACGACCGCCCTGCGCTGGGCGCGTTGCTTGCGCGCGTTGGGCCACCGTGTCCGGACGGCGGCGCACTTCGATGGTCGGACCGCGGACGTCATGGTTGCGCTGCACGCGCACAAGAGCGCGACATCGATCCAACGCTTCCACGAGTTGTATCCCGGGCTCCCGCTCATCGTAGCACTCACCGGAACCGACGTGTATCGGGATCTTGCGCGCTCGGCTCGAGCGCGCCGCTCACTCGAACAAGCGACATGCTTGATCGTCTTGCAGCGTTTGGCATTGGACGAGCTCGAGCCACGCCACAGACGCAAGGCGGTCGTCATCGAGCAATCCGTACGCGCTCCGAACGCGCGGGAACGCGCCACGCAGCGTCGGGTCGCATCCGCGTCAAGCATGTCGTCGATGTCACGGGGTACCGCATCCACGTCGCGTTCGAGCTCGTTGCAGGTCGTCGTGCTCGCCAACCTGCGTTACGTCAAGGATCCGCTGCGGGCGGCCATGGCGGCTCGCTGCCTCCCGCCCACGTCGCGCATTCTCGTGCGACACGCGGGGGCGGCGCTGTCGCCAGCCTATCGGCAGCGCGCAAGGCGCGAGACGCGCAACAATCCGCGTTACACCTGGTTGGGACCGGTGTCATCGCAGCGTGCACGTTCCCTCCTGCTGCAAAGCGCCGCCTTGATTCTCAGCTCCCGGCTCGAGGGAGGCGCCAACGTGGTGTCCGAAGCCATCGTGTGTGGGGTTCCCGTCTTGGCCTCCGAGATCCCCGGTTCCGTCGGTCTCCTGGGAAGCCGCTACCCCGGGTACTTTCCCGTCGGCGACACGCGAGCCCTGGCATCTCTTCTCGAGCGCTTCGAGAACTATCCCCGCTTCGGGGACACTCTGCGCCGCCACGTCCGCATGCTCGCACCCCGGTTCTCCCCGGCTCGGGAGCGCGCGGCGTGGAAGAAACTGCTCCGAGCCCTTTAGGTCCGTCGCGTCACCCGGTTGAGGAGGGTCATCGTGCTTTCAACGAAAACGTGCCGGTGCCTCGGCCAGGATCCCGCGTGCTTCGGTGGGATGATGCGTCGTCGTGGCCGCGCGCGTGCACGGACGGCGGCATCGTGGATCGCGGTGGCCGCGCTCGTGCCGCTCACGCTGGCTGCCGGCGCGCATGCCCAGGTCAACATCGAAACCCTGCGAAACCCCGGAGCCACACCGGGGTTCGCGACATCCATCGACGTGCGGCTGCAACATCGATCGGGCAACGTCGAACACACGAAGCTCGATGTCGACGTCCGTACCGATCTTCGTGCCGAGCGAACGCACGCATTCACGCTGGTTCGCGGCGGCGTCGGTCTCGTAGGTGGCGAGCGCTTTGCGAACGAAGGGCTGGCACACGTACGCGTCATGCGTGGCGCGGGTCGCGTGGTCCCAGAGGCGTTCACGCAGGCCGACTACGACAAGTCACGCAAGCTCGATGCGCGGCTTCTGGGCGGCGCGGGCGTGCGTGTGCGGCTCATGAGCCATGACAGGCGCACCGTCGCTCTCGGCTCCGCGTGGATGCTGGAGCACGAGCGCTACGACTCGAGCGCGTCGGCAAACCACGAAGCGCGCTCCACCGTGCACCGATGGAGCAACTACCTCGTCGTCAGACGAAACCTCGGCGATCAAAGCTCGCTTTCGTGGATCACGTACGCCCAGCCACGGTTCGACGCCTTCGACGATCTGCGGGTTCTCGTGGACGCAAGCCTGGGTGTCGGGATCACCGCCACGTTGGCGCTCACCACGACCTTTCACCTGCGTTACGACAGCGACCCACCCGACGACATCGACGATCTCGACACGGCGCTTTCCACCGGCGTGCAGATCAGGTTCTAGCGCCGCGCGAGCCTTCGAGCACCGTCGAGAATTCTCGGGCGTCTCCGTCACGGCAGTCAAAGACTCAGTCGCCGGCCGCGCTGAGAAGTGCAACAGGCAAGCGACGAAACAACTGGGCGAGCGGCAGACGCACGCTCCACTCGTCGCGCTCCGTTTCCACGTCCGCGTCGGACAGGACGTCGGTCCAGGCGTTGGGCGCCGAGCGCGGAAGGAGCAGGGCGGTGTCCTCCCAGAACTCCGAGTCGGACAGGGTGGGAGATTCGCGTGTCGCGTGCGCGGTCAGGCGCGGCACGGCGGCGACGACCCAACGCTCCTCGAGCTGGCGCGCGAACGCACAGACCGATTGCTTGCGCTTGCCGTGCGCTTCGAGCGGGATGTAGTCGCCGCGTTCGAAGAACATGGGACGCTCGCGGCGCAAGTGGAGCGTGCGATAGGTCACGTACATCTTGATGCGGCCGTCACGCCAGTGATGCAGCAGCTCGGGCAACCGTTCGTGTGCGTCGTGGGACTGCAGCTCGGCCAGGAGCGCCGCGTTGGCGCCAAAGTCGACGGGTCGGCGATTGTCCGGATCGACGAGCCGCAGGTTCCAAAGCTCCGTTCCCTGATACAGGTCCGGGATCCCTGGCGACGCCATCTTCAGGACCAGCTGGGACAGAGCGTTCACGGCGCCCGCAGGCGCGATGCGATCGACGAAAGCCTGCATGTCGGCCACGAACGCGTCGGCCGAATCGGACGCCAGCACGTTGCGGACGAAGGTGCGGAGTGCCTCCTCGTGCGCGTCGTTCGTGTTCAACCAGCTCGTATGGAGCTTGGCCTCACGGCTGGCCTTGACCATGTAGTCCTGCAACCGGCGCACCAGCGCCGGATCGATTCCCGCCTCGGCGTGCACGGTCTCCAGCGGCCACATGCCCACGAGAGTCTGATAGAACAGGTACTCCTCGTTGGCGTCCGGGACTTCTTGGCCGTCGACGGCAATCTTGCGCTGGCGATTCGTCTGGCGCCAGCGCTCGAGGGCCGATTCCCACTCGTCCGGGATCTCCGACAGAACGTTGATGCGGGCGCGCACATCCTCGCTGCGCTTGGTGTCGTGCGTAGACGTGGACGACATGGTGTGCGGCCACGTTGCCTGGCGCTCGGCGTTCCGCCGATGAAACTCGTCGACGGTGGCGCCGAACCGATCCGGCTCGCCGCCGTCTTCGTTCAGCGAAGCCAGCGGGTACCAACGATAGAACGCCGTGTCCTCGATGCCACGCGCCGTGACGGGCGCGGTGAGCTGCTGGAACCTCAGGACGAACTCGCGTCGTGCCGCACGCTGCGCGTCGTGCAGCTCGGGCGG
>JBFJHN010000116.1:0-6744 GCA_041613275.1 Candidatus Krumholzibacteriia bacterium
CACCTGGGACGACTGGGATCCGGATCGGGATCGCTGGTACGGGGAGTGGCACGCCTGACGGTCACGTTGTGGTTTCGAAAATGGGTCTGGCGTGGAGCGTGCAGGCTGAGATGGCATGCGTGGGTTGCGCCAGGGGTTCGTACCGCCTTTTTGCCCGAATCGGGCCTGTCTTCACCACGGAAACGCCGTCGGATGGCGCTTCAAGAAGAAGGGCTTCTACAAGCGTCGTGTCGATGGGCGTTCCGTCCAGCGCTACCTGTGTTTGCACTGCCGCGTGTCGTTCAGCCGACAGACCTTCCAGGTCACCTATTGGCTCAAGCGCCCCGACCTGCTCGGCACGCTGTTCTATCGCGTTCTGGCCTGCAGCGCCTACCGTCAGATCGGCCGCGAGCTCGGTCTGTCGCACACGACCGTCCTGCGCCAGGTCGAGCGCCTCGGCCGGCACTGTCTGCTGTTCCACGAAACCCTCAGGCCGCGCACCGGGCTCGTCGAGCCGCTGGTCGTCGACGGCTTCGAGAGCTTCGAGTTCAGCCAGTACACGCCCATCCATCTCAACGTTGCCGTCGGAGCGCACTCGCACTACGTCTACGCCTTCACGGATGCGGAGCTGCGCCGCAAGGGCCGCATGAGCGCGGTGCAGAAGCGGCGTCGCGCCGAGCTCGAGACACTCTTCGGCCGACCCGACCCCAAGGCGATCGAGCGCGAGATCGCCGCTCTCGTCGAGCTCGTCGTCGGCCCGCGCGGCTCAGCCTGCATCCGCTCCGACGAGCACACCGCCTATCCGCGCGCCCTGCGTAGGCTGGGACCCGAGCGCTTCGTGCACCAGGTGACCTCGTCCAAGCGGCCCCGAACGCGCACGAATCCGCTGTTTCCGGTCAACCTCCTGGATCTTCTCATCCGGCACTCGAGCGCCAACCACAAGCGCGAGACGATTGCCTTTTCGAAGCGAAGACAGGGGGCCGCCGAGCGGCTGGCCATTCTGCAGGTCTGGCGCAACTACATGAAGTCGTTCTCCGAGCGCAAACGCGACCGCTCCCCGGCCCAGAGGCTTGGCATCGTAGCCCGCAAACTCGGAATCGGGGACGTCCTCAGAAAACGCTTGTTTCCCATCGTCGTGGGGCTTCCGTCACGTCTCATGCGCTACTACCGGCGCGAGGTGGACACCCGCCGGATCCCAAACCCCAGAAGACACCGACTCCGATACGCCTACTGATCGGTTCTGCAAGTAGCGCCAGCCGCTGCTCGATGTGCGGACCCAATCTGCGAACCACAACCGAAACCTTCCGCAATCCGTGCTTCGACAGCCTCGAAGACACCGTCGAGCGACGGTTCGAAGGAGCCTGAGCGCGCTCCCGCAGTGGGAGCACCGCGCTTCGGTTATCATCGTTCCTGGAAACACATGAGGAGACCGTCATGAGCGACATTCTTCATCGCATTGCGATCAAGGCGACGCCGGAGAAGGTGTACGACGCCATTACCACGTCGGAGGGTTTGCGGTCGTGGTGGACCGTGGACGCAACGCACGAGCGCAAGGTCGGCAGCGTCGCAGAGTTCGGTTTTCACAAGCGCGCGGTGGTGTTCCGCATGCGCATCAACGAGCTGAAGCCCGGTGAACGCGTGACGTGGGAATGCGAGGGTGACGATCCCGAGTGGAAGGGCACGCGCATCACATTCGATCTCCAGCCTCACGAGGGCGGCACGCTGCTCGATTTCTCGCATTCGGGATGGCGTTCGGTGGAGAACGGCTATCCGTCTTGCAACACGGTTTGGGGGTTCCTGATGCACTCGCTCATGCGCTACTGCGAGGGAAGACCCACCGAGGTGTACTTTCCCGAGTGAGCCGTCGCGAGGGGTGGAATCGCGCGGCGAGCGCGCTTAGAATGAGGCACTCGCCGACAAAGCCACCGAGCGTCTCGCGACGGTTGCAAGGCGCACGACCGCAGATCACGGGGCCGGGCTCGGAGCGACATCATGCGACGTCTCACTTTGCCGGCCCCGGGGATGCATCCAGGACGCGGCGTCGCCAACACCCTCCTTGCCATCGTTGTCCTCGCCGTGACGGTGGCTTCCATGGCCGTGGGCGACGCCACGGCGCAGCTCGCGAACGAGCCCCCGCGTGTCACGAATGTCGTCGTCCACGTCGACGCTGTTGCACAACGCGTCACGGTGGGCTTCGACCTCGACGACGCCGAGCAGCACGACATGCAGGTCTCGCTGCGCGTGGCCAACGGTGGCATGTTTGCGGTTCCTGTGGGCGGACTCCAGGGTGATGTCGGCTTCCCGGTCGGGCCCGGCGCACGCACCATCGTGTGGGAGTACGATCCCGCCTCGCTCGACACGTCGCAGCCGCTACGCGTCAAAGTCGTGGCTGATGACAATCAGCCGGTCGATGTGCAGGCACTGGTCGACGCGGTCGACGCGGCACGCCTGCGCGCGGACATCGAGACGATGCAAGGCGTCCGACATTATTCAAGCGGCCGCAGCAAGATCCTGGCGACCAAGGACTACATCGAGTCGCAGTTCGAGTCGCACGGGCTCGAGGCGTCCCGGCAGGCGTTCCGTTTCTCCAGCTGGACGGCCGAGAACATCATCGGCAGGCATGCGGGCGCACTGGAAGAGGATGTGGTCTTCATCATCGACGGCCACTTCGACACGGTGTCCAGCACACCGGGCGCGGACGACAACGCGTCGGGCACCGCGGGCATGCTGGAGGCCATGCGCGTGCTCTCGCGCGACTCGTTCCGCAAGACTGTCAAGTTCATCGGCTTCGACCTGGAAGAGGCCGGCATCGTCGGCAGTCGCCACTATGCGCAGAACATCCCGGACGGCGAGCGTATCGAAGGCCTCTTCAACTTCGAAATGATCGGCTACACCTGTCACGTGGCGTCTTGCGATGCGTTTCGGGCCACCGGAAACTACATCCACAGCATTGGCGATGCGAACTCCACCGCCTTGCGACTGGCGTTCGACGCGGCCGCGAAGCAATATGCTCCGGACTTGGTGGTGTCGTCGATGCCGGGAGATCCGTCGGACCCCAATCTGCGGCGCAGCGACCACATCGGGTTCTGGGACCGTGGCATCCCGGCGCTCTTTCTCACCGACGGCGCGAACTTCCGCAACCCGCACTATCATCGTACGACGGATACTGTCGAGACGCTGGACTTCGACTTCATGGCCAACATCGTCAAGACCACGGTGGCCACCGTGGCGCAGCTCGCCGAGATCGGGCACCTGGGTGTGGGCGTGAGCGAAGAGTTCAGCATTCCGGATCCCACGGCGGTCGAGCCATCGCTCTGGGGCGAAGTGAAGGATCGCTTCCACTAGCAACGCGACCGCGAGCACACCCTGGCCCGGCACGGTTTCCCATGCCCTGGCAAGCGTTCCTCGAGATCGCTGCGGCCGTGAACGCCGCTCTTCTGGCGCTCACGCTGCTCTTCAGCCCCCGCCTGCACCGCACCCGCGCACGCACGCGCCTCGCGGGCGTTCTGCTGTGCGTGGCATGGCTGCTCACCAGCTTCGCTCTCGTCGACCAGGGTTGGGTGTCGCTCACGCCCGTCTTGGTGTTCGTGGACGCAACCTTGAGCCTTCTTCTGTCGGCCCTGTTTCTCGACTACTTCGCCGGCAGCGTGCGGCGGCGCGTGCACGGTGCCATCTACGCCGTACCCGCGGCGCTCGTCGTCGCGGCCCTGCTTGCGGGCGAGGCGTTGGCGGCGCGGATTCGGATCGTGCATCTCGTGCTGATTCAGATCGCATACACGTCGGCGGCCACACTGCTGTATATGAACCCGCGCGAGGGAGTGGGGCGGCGGCCGCGCCACCTCGTCTATCTGCTCGCGGGTATGTGGGCGATGCACGCCGTGCAGATGACGCGCGTCCTGCAGCCCGGTGTGGGATGGATCTTCGACGGTGTGCCGCTGGCCGGAGCGGCGTTCATCCTGGGACTCACGGTTCTCGTACTGACGGATTCACGCACGCTGCGAGCGTACACGCATGAGCCCGACCCCAGCCCGGGTCCGCGTGGCTGGACGCTCGAGCGCCTCGACGAGCTCATGCGCCGGGAGAAGCCGTTCCTGGACGCGCAGCTCAAGGTCGAGACCTTGGCGCGGGCCGCGGGCGTGTCGGCGCGGGAGCTTTCGCAGCTGATCAACGCGCACACGGGTGCGAGCTTCTACGACTACGTCAGCCGCCACCGGGTGGCCGAGGCGCAGCGTTTGCTGCTCGCGCCGGACGAGTCCGCCACTTCGGTGGAGGCCATCGGCTTGCTGGTCGGCTTCAAGGCGCGCTCGACGTTCTACGAAGCGTTCCGTCGGGTCAACGGCTGTACCCCGGCCGAATACCGGCGCGCCCACCAGAGCGCCTGACCGTCCGATTCCACCCACGAGCCCTCTTTCGTGTCCGGCTGCGTGCTGCCGGACATCCAAGCCGTTGTAAGTCCACGTCTTCCACGGCAAGCTTCGCTGAAGCGGGGCGGCGCATCGGGGTGCTGCCTGGCGGGTGCAGGAAGAAGGGGACCGCAGTGGAGAACTGCAGCACGAGGCGTCGCTCGGCCTGGACGTTCGTTGCGTTTGCGACTGTGGCGATCGGTGCTCCGGCCTGTGGTTCGGCGCCGCCCGTCGAGCTGCTCGGCGCCTACGCGCTGGAAGACGGGCGCGTCGTCAGCATGCGCCGAAGCCTCGATCACACGCTGCGCTACCGCTTCTTCGCCGACGGAAGCAGCGGCCGCTTGTACGAGGATGGGGGCGACCGTTTCGTGTCTGGGGCGGGGTTCAGCGCCCGAGAGCCCGTGCGATGCGTCGTCGAGTTCGAACGCAACCCCGGCGCGCGCGCCCAGGCGTTGCGCTGGACGCCCGCCGACGGCCCCGCGCTGCGGGGCACACGCATCGGACGCGAGCGCGAGGTCACGTTCGAGAGCGACGGCGTGTTTCTCGCGGGACGCCTGCACCTCCCCGAAACGCCCGGTCCCCATCCCGGCATCGTGCTCGTGCACGGTTCCGGAACGTCAGCTGGAACCGAGTGGCTGTACAACGGCGACTTCATGGTGGCGCACGGCATCGCGGTTTTGGCGTTCGACAAGCGCGGCACCGGTCGTTCGCAGGGCGACTTCACGTTCGACTTCCACCAGCTCGCTCGCGACGTCGTCGCCGCCGTCGACTTCCTTCGCGCGCGGCCCGAGGTGCGCGGCGACCGGATCGCTCTTTCCGGCTACAGCCAAGGAGCGTGGGTGGCGCCGCTTGCCGCCTCGATGTCGCCGCACGTGCGATGTGTGCTCGTCAGCTACGGCATGATCGAATCCCCGGCCGAAGAGGCATGGCTCGAGATGCGCGACATCCTGGTCGACCACGGTGTCTCGGGCGACGAGTTGGTGGACGCCGAAGCGCTCGTCCGTGCGGCCGTCGATGTCGTCGCGCAGAGATTCGAAGGCGGCTGGGACGAGTTCGGCGCCCTGAAGACGGAGCACAAACGCGCGCCTTGGGTGAAGCACCTGAGCGACACGCCCGTCGGCGGCCTCATGCGTTACCCGAAATGGCTCGTCACGCTGTTCGGGCGCGGCAAGCTCCCTCCCGGTCTGCGCTGGGACTACGATTCCACCGCGTTGCTCGACACGCTGAACGTGCCGATGGCGTGGTTCCTGGCTATGGAGGACCGCAGCGCGCCCAACGAGCAGACCATCGCCAAGCTGCAACGGTGGCGGGCCGCAGGCAAGCCGTACGAGCTCTACCTGTTCCCGGACACCGACCACGGCATGCTCGAGTTTCGTGAGGAGAACGGTCGTCGCGTCTATACGCGCTATACACCGGGATACGCGCGCGCAGAAGTCGAGGCTGCGCGTCGGCTCTTGGGCATGGAAGCCGCCGAGCACAGGTCGAACGCCACGCCTCGAGTGGAACCGATGAACCCTCCTTCGTCTGCGCGTGGGCGGCGCGCCGCTCGATCCACTCCCGCTGCGGGAGCGGGCTTGAACAGAGCTGCAACGCACCGCAGGTGAACCGGCTCTCACGGGCTCGCCGCAGGCAGCATCGTCGAGCGACGCAAGATGATCCTCGTGCGCTGAGTGCAACTCCGCGCTGTCGACGGGCTCCCGTCACGGCCGACGGGGCGCTCGCGCGCTCCATTCGAACCTGATACGATACGCTCGTTACGCGAAAGCTCACCGTATCGAGGGCACGCTTCGCACAGGCGAGAGGGGCCGTCATGTCGCGCACGAGATCTCGAGCATTTTTTTTCTTCGTGGCCGCTTTGACGTCGGTCACGCTGGTGTCGTGGGACGGTCGAGCGAGCAGCGACCTGGAAGATGCCGTGGCGCGCATGGCCAAGATTCGCGCCTGCTGGTCGCCCACGTTCTCGCCTGATGGAACGCAGATCGCCTTCGTTTCCGATCTGAACGGTGTGCCACAGATCTGGATTGTCTCTGCGCAGGGCGGCTGGCCGAGGCTCGTCACCGCGCTGGACGACCAGGTGGGCGGCGTCGAGTGGTCGCCGGACGGGACGTGGCTGGCGTTTTCGCTGGCACCCGGCGGCGGCATGAACCGGCAGGTCTACCTGGTGCGTCCCGACGGGACCGACATGCGTCGCGTGACCGATGGCGGCAAGGTGAACAACTGGCTGGGCGAGTGGACCCACGCGGGCGATCGTCTGGCGCTGGCATCGAACCGTCGCGATGCGGCGGCGATGGACGCCTACGTGTACGACACGACGAGCGGCACGCTGCAGCTCGTCGCAGAGAATCCAGGCATCGGCGTGATC
>JBFJHN010000117.1:0-6736 GCA_041613275.1 Candidatus Krumholzibacteriia bacterium
CCTGATCGCCGCCGAGCCCGCCTCCCTGTTCGCGTTCCTGGTTCTGGCGCTCCTGCGCTTCGCGGCCGGCAGGCGCTTCGCGCTCACCGCCGGCGCTCTGCTGTTCCTGGGCATCACCGTGCACCTGTACCTGATGATCCGTTCGGCCCAGAACCCGCTGATCGACGAAGCCGATCCCGAGACCTTCTCGAACCTGCTGGCGGTGCTGCGCCGTGACCAGTACCCGCCGAGCAACCCCCTGGTGCGCCGCGCCAGCTGGCACTTCCAGATCGTCGAGCACTTCTGGGGCTACTTCCAGCAGCAGTACGAGCTGGTACGCAGCGACGGGCGCTTCCTGCGCCTGGCTTGGGTGCCGATCCTCATGGGCGTGGCCGGCATCGGGTCGATGGTCCAGCGTGCGCCGCGCAACCTGGTGCTCTTCGGCGGCACCTTCCTGATCACCAGCGTGGGCATGATCGTCATGCTCAACTTCACCGACTCCGAGGTGCGCGAGCGCGACTACTTCTACTCGCCGGCGTTCTACTTCTTCGGAGTGTTCATCGGCGTCGGCGCCGCCTCGCTGCTCGACTGGTTCTTCGGCACCCGCCGGCTGAAGCCCAGCACCGTCGACGCCGCCGGCTACATCGCGGGCGTGGGGGTTTTCCTGGCGCTCACCGGGCTTCTGTACGCGCGCTACCACTTCGAGCACGATCGCACGCGCGAGCGCGTCCCGTGGGGCTACGGCTACAACATGCTGGCCGGGCTCGAGCCCAACGCCATCATCTTCACCAACGGGGACAACGACACCTTCCCGCTGTGGTACATGCAGGAGGTCGAGAGCTTCCGCACCGACGTGCGGGTGGTGAATCTGAGCCTGCTCAACACCACCTGGTACCCCAAGCAGCTGCGTGACAACGAGCCCAAGGTGCACCTCAACCTGGACGATGCCGGGATCGAGTCGCTGTATCTGCAAGCCGTCGCGCACTTCCGGCAGACGGGCGAGGAGCTGCAGCCTCGCGACTTCGCGGTCATCCAGATCCTTCGCGACAACCTCGGCAAGAAGCCGATCTACTTCGCGGTGACGATTCCGGTGGAGACTCTCGAGCCCTACATCAACCGCTTGGTCCTGGAGGGTCTGGTGTATCGCTTCCAGGCCCAAAAGAATCCGAAGACGCCAGATTTCGAGAAGATCGCCCACAATGTCGACAACGTCTACCGCTTCGACGGAATTCTGGACGAGGACGGCAAGCACGACTACGGGATCTATCGCGATCGCAACCAGCGCGTCCTGGTGCAGAACTACGCCGGCAACTTCCTGCGGCTCGCCAGCTACTACGAGCAGCTCGCACAGGAAGCGGCCGACGACTCGACGCGACAGGCCTTCTGGCAGGAGTCGGAACGTCGCTACCTGCAGGCCATGGAGATCTCGCCCGAGCTGGAATCCGTGCGCGTGCTGCTCGGGAACCTGTACACGCGCATGGGGCGCATGGAGAGCGCCGAGAAGGTCTTCCAGGCTTTCGTCGCCGAGGATTCCACCAACGATCGCGCGCTGTTCGAGCTCTCGCAGGTGCAGATCGCGGCGGGACGGCTTCCGGAGGCCATCGAGACCCTGAAGAGGTTGGTGCGTCGCAATCCCGAGGACAGCTTCCTGCACCAAGTCTTGCTGGAGGCGCTGTGGCTCGACGGCCGCGTGGGGGAGGCCGAGAACCTCGAAGCGCGCTGGACGGCCGAGCATCCCGGTGACACACGCTTGCGCGAGCACCTGCAGGCGCTGCGTCAGGGTTTGGTGCCGCCGCTGTTCCAGACCGACACCACAGACGGCGCGGCGCTGGCGGATTCCAACTGAGGCGCGAATCGGAGCGGAGCTCGAGCGCGGAGCGGGAGGTGCGACGTGTCGCAGGACGTGTTGTTGGTGACCGGGGCGGCGGGCTTCATCGGCTCGACGCTGTGCGACCGCTTGCTGCGCGACGGGCATCGCGTGCGTGGCATCGACGTGTTCACGGATTACTACGATCCCGCCATCAAGCGCCGGAACCTCGAACAGGCGCAGCGTCATGCCAACTTCGAGTTCGTCGAAGGCGATCTGAGCGCCACCGATCTGCGCGCGCTGCTGCGCGACACGGTGTGCTGCTTCCACCTCGCCGCGCAGGCCGGAGTGCGTGCCAGCTGGGGACGCGATTTCGAGATCTATATCCGTTGCAACATCGACGCCACGCAGAAGCTGTTGGAGGCGGCGCGCGCGGTGCAGCTGCCGCGCCTGGTGTACTCGAGCTCCAGCTCCGTGTACGGCAACGCCAAGCAGATGCCCATGAGCGAGCAGGCCAAGCCGTCTCCGGTGTCGCCGTACGGCGTCACCAAGCTGTCCGCCGAGCAGCTCTGTGATCTCTACTACTTCAACTACGGGCTGTCGTGCGTGAGCCTGCGCTACTTCACGGTGTACGGGCCGCGCCAGCGGCCGGACATGGCTTTCCACAAGTTCATTCGCGCAGGAATCCGTGGCGAGACCATCGAGATCTACGGCGACGGCAACCAGACCCGTGACTTCACCTTCGTCGACGACGCCGTGGAGGCCAACGTGCTGGCGTGGAAGTACGCCAAGCCGCATGGCGTGTTCAACGTCGGCGGCGGTGCGACGGTGACGCTGCGCCACGTCATCGGCGTCATCGAGCAGGCCCTGGGCAAGAAGCTCGATGCGCGCTATACCGAGAAGGCCCTGGGCGACGTCGACCACACGCATGCCGACACGCGTCACGTCGCCGCCGAGCTCGGCTTCAACGCGGGCATCCGTGTCGAAGAAGGCATCCCACGCGAAGTCGATTGGGCGCGCACGCTCTACGGGTCGGCTTGAACCATGCAAGTCTCGTTCGTCATTCCGGTGTTCAACGAGGTCGACAGCCTGCCGGAGCTCAAGCAGGCTCTCGACACCGTGGTGCGCGACAACGCGCTCGAGGCGGAGTACGTCTTCGTGGACGACGGCTCCACCGACGGCAGCCTCGAGGCGCTCCTACGCATGCACGAGTCCGAGCCCGAGCGTGTGAAGCTGCTCGCGTTCCGGCGCAACCAGGGCAAGTCGGCGGCGCTGGCGGCGGCGTTCCAGGTGGTGCGCGGGGCGCGCGTCGTGACGCTCGACGCCGACCTGCAGGACGACCCGTCCGAGGTGCCGCGGCTGCTGCAGGCGCTCGACGAGGGCGCCGATCTGGTGTGCGGCTGGAAGCGCAAGCGCAAGGACCCGCTATCGAAGACGCTGCCCTCGCGACTGTTCAACTTCGTCACCGGGCGCCTGTCGGGGTTGCCGCTGCACGACTTCAACACGGGGCTCAAGGCATACAACGCCGACGTCGTCCACACCATCTCGGTGTATGGCGAGCTGCACCGTTTCATCCCCGTGCTCGCCGCGTGGCAGGGGTTCCAGGTGACCGAGGTCCCGGTGCAGCATCACGCGCGCAAGTACGGGCAGTCCAAGTTCGGACCGCGTCGGTTCCTGCATGGGTTCTTCGATCTCGTGACCGTCATGTTCCTCACCCGCCGCGGGCGCTCGCCGCTGCACTTCTTCGGCGCGTTGGCGCTCGTCTTCCTGCTCGCCGGCGTGCTGCTCGATGGCTGGTTCCTGGTGCAGTGGATGGGGGGCGCGCCGATGCGCGTGCGGCCGCTCATGCTGCTCGGCATTGGATTGATCATCGTCGGCATCCAGATCGGCAGCATGGGGCTGCTAGCCGAGATGCTCTCGGCCCAGCGCGCCGCGCGCGAATCGTGGAGCTTCCGGGAACGCCGTCTGTGAACGCGGCGGAAGCATCGGCGCAGGCGTGGCCCGTCGCCATCCTGGGGCCGTTCCACCCCTATCGCGGCGGCATCGCGCACCACACCACGTTGCTCGCGCGTACGCTGCGCGCGCGTCAGCCGGTCTTCGGCCTGAGCTTCCGGCGTCTGTACCCGGACCTGCTGTTTCCCGGCCGCACGCAGTACGACGAAAGCGGTGCGCCGCTGCAAGCCGACGGCGTCGAGGTGCAACGCATCGTCGACAGCATCGCGCCGCACACCTGGCTGCAGGCGGTGCGTGCGGTGCGCCAGCGTGGTTGCCGCCTGCTCATCGTCCAATGGTGGCATCCGTTCTTCGCACCGGCGTACGCCACGGTGGCGCGCGGGGTGCGGCGCGCGGGTGGGCGCGTGGTGTTCCTGTGTCACAACGTCCTGCCGCACGAGCGCTCGCGCGTGGACGGCGTGCTCATTCGTTTGGGCCTGGGTGCGGCCGACGGCTACATCGTGCAGAGCGAGACCGATCGCGACGCGCTCGCGTCGTTGTTCCCGGGGCGCCCCTTCGAGCTCACTCCGCATCCGGCGTACACGTTCTTCACCGGACAGGGCGTCGACCGCGCGCAGGCGCGTCGACGGCTCGGCGTCGACGGACCCGTCGTGCTTTTCTTCGGTCTGGTGCGTCCCTACAAGGGGCTGGACGTGCTGCTGCGCGCGGTGGCGGCGGCACGCGCGCGAGTGCCGGTACGCTTGATCGTGGCCGGCGAGTTCTACGACAAGCGCCAGAGCTACGACGGCCTGGTCGCCCAGCTCGAGCTCGGCGACGCCGTGCGCTTCGAGGATCGCTACATTCCCAACGAAGAGGTCGAGACTTTCTTTCGCGCCGCCGACGTCGTGGTGCTTCCTTACCGCAGCGCCACGCAGAGCGGCATCGTACAGATTGCCTTGGCCTTCGAACGCCCCGTCATCGTCACGCGCGTCGGGGGTCTGCCGGAGGCCGTGCGCCCCGGCGAGACCGGTGCGGTCGTGCCGGCCGAGGATCCCGAGGCGTTGGCGGCGGCCCTCGTCGACTTCTTCGACAGCGATGCGGCGACGCGCATGCAGCCGCACCTGCGCGGCGCCGAGGCGGCCTTCTCGTGGGACGCCATGGCCGCCGCGGTGGCGCGTCTCGAAGCGCGGCTCGGGCTTCCAAGTCCTTGATGGGGCGTCGTTTCACGGCCTGTGCTACGATGACGCCCCCGGGGCCCTGCATCGCCTGACCCGTGCACGGGGGAGGAAGCGCACCTGGTCAAGCACCGCCGCAGCCGCGATCGCTCGAAGGAACGCGGTGCGCCGCCGGTCGCCGCCGATGCTGCGCCGTCGACACGTGTCGATGTCGGGTGGTCGCCGTGGACGCAGCGCCTGGCTGCGGCCGCCGTGCTGGCGCTCGCGCTGTCGGTGCTCTTGTTCGAGATCGCCTGGCAGGGTCGGATCTTCGCCGCACCCGACTTCGAATCCCCGTCCGATTTCGCCACCGCGGGGCGCGCGGCCCTCGCGAGCGGCGAATACCCGCTGTGGAATCCGTACATCTTTCTCGGCATGCCGAGCTTCGGCAGCCTGGCGTTCACGCCCTGGGTGTTTCCTCCGTCCGAAGTGCTTCGCGCCGTCGGCGCGCTACCCGGAGCGCCGCCGCTTGCCTGGCTCCTGTTCTACTTCTGGCTCGCGGGCTTTGGCGTGTTCGTTCTCATGCACGCCTTGCGCTGCGGCTTCTGGCCGTCCGTCCTGGCTGCGGTGGCCTTCATGGTGACGCCGCACCTCATGTCGATGGGCGTGTTCGGGCACGGCAGCAAGCTTGCCAGCGTGGCGCTCCTGCCCTGGCTCCTGTGGAGCGCGCTGCGCGTGCGGCATGCGCGTCGGCCGTGGGTGTGGACGGGCGTGCTGGCGCTGCTCCTGGGCCTGCAGCTCCTGCGCGGCCATCCGCAGATCGCGTTCTACGCGCTCTTGATGTTGGCGCTCTGGGGGCTCGTCGAGATCGCGGGCAGCGTGCGCAACCCGCAGGCGCGCCGCATCGCGGGGCTTTTCGCCGCGCGCATGGTCACCGCGGTCGTGCTGGGCGCGGGTCTCTCCGCGGTGCTGCTGCTGCCGGTGCGCGCCTATGCGCCGGACTCGATCCGCGGCGCGTCCGAGGAGGAAGGCGGCGCGGGATACGACTACGCCACCGCCTGGTCGCAATCGTTGTCGGAAGTCACGACTTTCGCGGTGCCGTCGGCGATGGGTTTCGGGGAAGGCACCTACGTCGGCAGCATGCCGTTCACCAACTTCCCGCACTACCTGGGCCAGCCCACGCTGCTGTTCGGCATTGCCGCGCTCGTCATGCTGCGCGGACGTTGGATCGTCTTCCTGGTCGTGCTTCTCTCGATGTCGCTCGCGGTCAGCTTCGGGCGTCACATGCCGCTCGTGTACAACCTTTTCTACGAGTTCCTGCCGTACTTCGATCGCTTCCGCGTTCCCGTGATGATCCTGGTGCTCTTCCAGCTGGGTGCGAGCGTTCTCGCGGGCCTGGGGTGCGCGGCGCTGTTCGGGATCAAGCCGCGCTTCGTCGAATGGCGTCGAGCGCCCTCGCGCCGCAGCGCGCGCACGCTGCTGGTGGGTGCGGTCGTCGCGGCGGCGCTGTTGCTCGTGGCGACCGTGCCTTGGTCCGAGTCGCTGGCATCCCGGGTCGCGGCCTCGCCGCGCGTTCCGCCGGCGGGACGTGACGCCTACGCCGAGGTCGCGCGCAACCTGTTGAGCGCTGACGGCGTGCGCGCGGCCGGACTGTTGGCGGTGAGCGGAGCGCTCGTCTTCCTCATGTGGCGCCGGCGGCTGCCCGCGGATGCAACCGGAGCGCTGCTCGTGCTCCTGCTTCTCGTGGATCTCGGCGCGGTGGACCGGCGCATGGTGCGCCCCGAGAACACCTGGCCGGGCTTGCCGACGCGCGTCACAGCGCCGCGCCCGCCCGAGCAGGCGACGCCGCTGCTCGAGTTCCTGC
>JBFJHN010000118.1:0-6726 GCA_041613275.1 Candidatus Krumholzibacteriia bacterium
GATGGGCCTGACGCTGGTCGCCTTGGGCGATTCGCGCACGCCGATGAAGATCAACATCTGGACCACGCTGTTCAGCCTCGTCTTGAATCTGGCGCTCATCCCGCGCTTCGGTTTTCTCGGCGCGGCCTGGGCGCTGTTCGCGTTCAACGTCTTCGGGTACGCGGTGACCGAGCGGGTCCTGGCGCGCCGGCTGGCGTCGCCGGGCCACGGCTACCTCGTACTTCTCGCTGCGTTGGCGCTGGCTTTCGCGCTGGGATACGACGCTGGCCTGGCGCTGCGCCTGGGGATCTTGGCGGCGTGCGCCGTGGGCCCGATCGGTGCCTCGCCGTCGCTCCGCGCCGACGTTGCGCGCATCCTGGCCACGGCGCGGCGGCGGCCCCCCGATTCCCGCACGCAGGAGGGCGCCTGAGGCCCGCGCGGGGCGCACCGCCTGGCGTCCCCCCGAGCGCGGATGCTATACTGCCGCATTCGGTTACCGCCCCCGTTCCAACACACTCGAGGGTCACGGCACACCCGACACGACATCCAGGAGTTCCGCCCCGTGGCTGCTTCGGCACGCGAGAATCCGCTCTCGGACGTTCCGGTCGTCGTCCTGTGCGGCGGCATGGGGATGCGCCTTGCCAGCGAGACGGAGTTCAAGCCCAAGCCCATGGTGCACGTGGGCCCGCACCCCATCCTGTGGCACATCATGAAGTCGTACGCGCGCTACGGCTGCCGCCGCTTCATCTTGTGCCTGGGCTACAAGATGGAGGTCATCAAGGAATGGGTGCTGAACTACCGGCTCATGGACAACGACTTCACCATGCGTCTGGGCGATCGCGCCGGCTACGAGATCCACGGCGAGAACAACCACGACGACTGGACGATCACCTGCGCCGACACCGGACGTGAGACCATGACCGGCGGGCGTATCCAGCGCATCGCACGCTATGTCGACACGCCGCACTTCCTCGCCACGTACGGCGACGGCCTGGCCGACATCGACATCCGCGCGCTGTACGACTTCCATGTGCAGGAAGGCCGCATCGGCACGGTGACAGGCGTACGGCCGGACTCGCGCTTCGGGGTCATCGAATCGCGCAGCGGGCGCAACGTCGAGCGTTTCCGGGAGAAGCCGCAGCTGGACAGCTTCGTGAGCGGCGGCTTCTTCGTCTTCGAGCGTCGTTTCTTCGACTATCTCGATCCGAACTGCGTGCTCGAGAAGGAGCCGCTGTCGCGCCTGGCTGAGGAAGGCCAGCTGTCGCTGTACCGGCACGAAGGCTTCTGGAAGAGCATGGACACGTACCGCGACTTCATCGAGTACAACGACATGTGGAAGAGCGGCAACACGCCGTGGAAGACCTGGTGATGACCGAGAACACCTTCTGGCGGGATCGCAACGTTCTGGTCACGGGCTGCACCGGCATCCTGGGCTCGTGGATGACGTCCGAGCTGGTGCGCCGCGGCGCCAACGTCGTCGCCGTCGTGCGCGACCGCGTGCCCGACGCGCTCATTGTGCGTACCGAGGAATGGAACGCGGTCACCTGCGTCCATGGTGCGGTCGAGGACTTCGACCTCGTCGAACGCGCCATGAACGAGTACGAGATCGAGTGCGTCTTCCATCTGGCGGCCCAGACCATCGTAGGTACCGCCAACCGCAGCCCGCTGTCGACGTTCGAGAGCAACATCAAGGGCACCTGGACGCTGCTGGAAGCGGCGCGCCGGACGCGCAGCGTGCGGCGTGTGCTGGTGGCGTCGAGCGACAAGGCCTACGGCGAGCACCAGAAGCTGCCGTACGACGAGAGCTTCGCGTTGCAGGGGCGTCATCCGTACGACGTCTCCAAGTCGTGTGCCGACCTGTTGGCGCAGAGCTACCACGCGACGTTCGGCCTGCCGGTGACGATCACCCGCTGTGGCAACCTGTATGGTGGGGGCGACCTCAACTGGAACCGCATCGTTCCCGGCACCATCAAGAGCCTCGTCCAGGGCAGCGCGCCGATCATCCGCAGCGACGGCACGTTCGTGCGCGACTACTTCTACGTCATGGACGCGGTGTACGCCTACCTGTCGCTGGCCGAGGCCATGGACGACGAGAGCCTCTGGGGCGAGGCGTTCAACTTCAGCAACGAGATCCAGGTGACCGTCCTGGACGTGGTCAACGAGATCCGCGCGCTGATGAACTCCATGCACATCGAGCCCGTCGTCTTGGGCGAGGCGCACTCGGAGATCCGCCATCAGTATCTTTCGGCGGCGAAGGCGCGGCGCGTCCTGGGCTGGGAGCCGAGGTACGACCTGCGCCACGGCTTGCAGCAGACGATCGGCTGGTATCAGGAGTTCCTCGAAGACCGCCGGGCGCGTTTCCTGGCGCCCTCGGAATGAGCCCACACCGGGAGTCCCATTGGTCGTAGCAGTCACGGGGGGAACGGGGTTCATCGGCACGCATCTGGTGCGCGCGCTGCACGCGCGCGGCGCACGTGTCGTTGCCGTCGGGCGCCGCGAGCCCGCCGCTGCGGTGCCCGGTGTCGAGTACGAGAGGCTGGATCTCGCGCGCGACGGCGCAGCCGCCGCCTGGCTCGCGCGTCTTCGCCCCGAGCGCGTGTTTCACCTGGCGAGCGCGGTCGACACCCGTCGTGACCTCGACGCCGTCGCGGTGCAGATTCGCGACACTCAGATGACTGCGGTGCACGTGGCGCGTGCCTGTCTCGAGACGGGCGTGGGCCGCTTGGTGCACGTCGGCACCTGCGAGGAATACGGAAACGGCCCGGCCCCCTTCCACGAGTCGCAGGCCGCAGCCCCGGTGTCGCCGTACTCGGCGGCCAAGGTGGCGGCGACGTCCTTCGTGCGCACGCTGTGCGCGTCGTTCGGTCTGCCGGCGGTCATCGTGCGCCCGTTCCTCACCTATGGACCGGGGCAGTCGCCGAAGCTGCTGATCCCGGCGCTCATCCAGAGCGCTCTAGCAGGGCGCGACTTCGAGATGACGCCGGGCGAGCAGACGCGCGAGTTCAACTACGTCGACGACATCGTCGACGGCATCCTTCGCGCCGGTGAGGTCGAAGGCATCGAGGGCGAGATCATCAACATCGGCTGCGGCGAGCCGCGCCGCATCGGTGACGTCGCAGCCCAGGTGCTGCGCTTGATGGGCGACCCCATCGCGCTGAAGCTGGGTGCTCTGCCGTACCGCGAAGGCGAGACCTGGCAGTTCTACTGCTCGAACGAAAAGGCGCGCGCGTTGCTGGGGTGGCAGCCGCGCACGGGGCTGGAAGAGGGCCTGCAGCGCACGATCGCTTGGTATCGAGACGCCGCTCTGGGGGTGGCGCATGGATCGTGAGCGCCTGGTCGACGTGCGTGCGCTGCGCCGGTTGGACGACGGGCGCGGCTGGTTCGTGAAGGTGATCCAGCAGCGCCATCTGGCCGGACGCCCGTTCGGCGAGGTGTATCTTGCTGTGGCCGCGCCCGGCGAGAGCCGTGGCGGGCACTACCACGAACGCACCACGGAGTGGTTCTGCGCTGTCGGCGGACGCGGCACGCTGTACGTTGCGTCCCTGGACGGCGCCCAGCACGAGTCCATTGTCATGAACAGCGCCACGCCGGTTTCGGTGCGCGTGCCACCGCGGGTGGCGCACGTTCTGATCGCCGATCAGGGCGTCGAGTTCTCGGTGCTGGCCGTGGCCGACGTCGAGTACGACCCGAACGATACCGACATCCACCCGGTCGAGCTGACCGCCATCCAAGGGGAACCTCGTTGAGAATCCTGATGGTGGCACCGTACTGGGATCCCGTGACCGGCGGCGGCGAACGCGTGTTGAAGGAGAGCTCGCTCGCGCTCCGCGACCGCGGCCACCACGTCGACATCCTCACGTTGAAGACGGACGCCGACAAGCGTGCGCAGTGGAAGCACGAGGAGTTCGACTGGCACGGCATCCGCGTCCGCCAGTGGCCGGCGCTCAACTTGATTCCACCCAACGACCGCGGCGTCAACCATCTGATGCGCCGCATCCAGGGACGCGTGTTTCCGCACAACTACGTGATGAAGTACGTCTACCGGCCGGGCTTCGTGCGTCAGACCGAAGGCTACGACGTCATCCAGCTGCACAACGACATCGAGGCCGGATTCATGTGGCTGCTGCGCAACAGCACGACGCCGCGCGTACTCTGGTGCCACACCTTGGATGTCACCTATCGTTCGCACTACAAGCACCATCGCATGACGCGCGAGATCCTGCGAAGCGCAGCCGATCTGTTCCTGACCGGTTGCTCCAGCACGGTGGCCTCGCTGCGCGACATGCAAATCCCCGAGGAATGCATCGGCACCGTGCACTACGGCGTGCACGAGGAGCAGTTCCACCCCGCTTCGGAGCGCAAGCAGTGGAACCGCATTCTGTTCGTCGGGGGATTGCAGCCGCACAAGGGCGGCTTAGTGCTGCTGCGTGCGCTGCGCGCCATGAAACGCAGGGCGCACGTCGTGCTGCTGACCATCTCGCGCAACGTCGCATACGGCGAACGCTTCCGCGCGGCGCTCGCCGACGAGGAGCGCCGCGGCTTCCACACGTTCGAGCACGTCCCCGATATGGAAGACCCGGCGCGCTTGGTGGGCTACTACCAATCGGCAGCGGTGCTCGCGACGCCGTCGCTCGAGTCGGTGTTCGAGCTGGTGAACCTCGAAGCCATGGCCTGCGGCACCCCCGTCGTGGCCTCGCGCGTCGGCGGCTTCCCGGATCTCATCGAGGACGACGTCAACGGCTACATGGTGACGCGCAACGATCCCGAGGCGCTCGCCGAGCGCTTGGATCACGTGCTGGCCGACGCGGCGTTGGCGCGCCGGCTGGGCGATGCGGGGCGCGCAACGATTCTGCGCGATTTCACCTGGAAACGCGTCGCGGAGAAACTGGAACATCGCTACACACGTTTGATCGAAAGCCGCGAGGCGTTGCACCCCGTGGCCCCAACTTGACCGGTTTCGAAACCGTATGATATCGTGCGACGATCTGCTCGCAGCCCCGAGACACTGGAAGTTCACATGCGACACGTTCCGCTCTTGAGTTTCGCGATCCTCAGCGTTCTCGCATGCGACGCCCATGCCTATGTCGATCCTGGCACGGGAAGCTACGTCCTCCAGATCGTCATCGCGGGCCTCGTTGCCGGCTTGTTCGCGATCAAGACGTTCTGGCTCCAGATCGTCGCCTTCTTCGGAAGCCACTTCGGAAGACGGAGCCCGACGCGTCGCGACGATGGCTAGAGAACTCGTCCAGGGGTCGTTCCGCGACCCTAGCGGCCACATCTTCGAGCACAACGGCGAAATCTATCGCCAGGTGAATCGTACCTACCGTGACGATTACGACCATCTCGTGTCGTCGGGTCTGTACGACGCGTTGGTGGAAGCACGGCTCCTGGTGGAGCACAGCGAAGAGGACGTGGGGCTGGGACGCGGAGCCAACGTCTACAAGGTCATCAAGCCCAAACGGATTCCCTTCGTTTCGTACCCGTACGAATGGTGCTTCGGTCAGCTTCAGGAAGCTGCGCTTCTGACGCTGGAGGTCCAGCGGCGCGCCTTCGAGAAGGGCATGGTTCTCAAGGACGGCAGCGCGTACAACGTTCAGTTCCTGGACGGCCGGGCCGTGTTGATCGATACGTTGTCGTTCGAACGCTACCGCGAAGGCGAGCCCTGGGTCGCCTACCGGCAATATTGCCAGCACTTCCTTGCACCGTTGGCGTTGATGAGCCGCACGGACGTACGTTTGAACCAGCTGTTGCGTCTGTACATCGACGGGGTGCCTCTGGATCTGGCCTCGACGTTGCTGCCGGCGCGCAGCAAGCTGAACCCTGGCCTGCTCGCGCACGTGCATCTGCACGGGCGCGCCCAGAAACGCTACGCCGGAAAGGCCGTGGCGTCGCGCCGCCGCATGAGCCCACTCGCGGTGCGCGGCCTCATCGACAATCTGGCCGGGGTGACCCGCCGTTTGCGCTGGAAGCCGGAAGGCACCCCCTGGGCCGAGTACTACAGCGAGACGAACTACACGCAAGAGGGGATGGAGAACAAGAAGAAGACGGTCATGGGGTTCGTGGATCGGGTGCAACCTGCGATCGTATGGGACTTGGGCGCCAACACCGGTGTGTTCAGCCGCATCGCCGCCGAGCGAGGCGCGTACACCGTAGCGTTCGACATGGACCCCGCCTGCGTCGAGCGCAACTTTCGCGCCGTGCGCGAGAACGGGGAAGGGCGGGTTCTGCCGTTGTTGCTCGACTTGACCAATCCAAGCCCGGGCCTGGGTTGGTCCAACGCCGAGCGCATGTCGCTCGTCGAGCGTGGCCCTGTCGATCTCGTGATGGCGCTGGCGCTCGTCCATCACCTGGCGATCGGCAACAACGTCCCGCTGCCCGAGGTGGCGCGGTTCTTCTCCACGCTGGCCGATGCGTTGATCGTCGAGTTCGTCGACAAGGCCGACTCGCAGGTTCAGCGCATGCTGGCCAGCCGCGAGGACGTCTTCCCGCATTACACGCGCGAAGGCTTCGAGGCCGCGTTCCAACCGTTCTTCGCCACCGAGACGCGTGAGGCAGCGCAGGGCTCGACGCGCACGCTCTATCTGATGAGAAAGCGCTCGGAACCCGCGCCGGTCTGACACCAGGAGAACCCACGAAGCGCAGCTTCCGAAACGTCCGAAGGCCACACAAACGCATGAAACACCGCGCCGCAATCATCCACCCGCTCCTGTTCGCCGCGTATCCCGCGTTGGCGCTTTTCGCGCACAA
>JBFJHN010000119.1:0-6707 GCA_041613275.1 Candidatus Krumholzibacteriia bacterium
CGCAGAACGAGGAGGTCGCCGTTCTGTGGGCGCGCAAGCGCATTGCAGGATTCATGAGCCGGATGGTGAAGGGCGAGCGCGAAGAGCTCGTGAAACAGGTGACCGACCTGGCGCTGCGTTTCCGCTTGGTCTCCGCCTACACGTCGTTCGTGGCCGTGGACAATCAGATCGTCAACGCCGACGGCACGACGATGCTGGTGGCGCAGCCGGTTCTCATGCCAGAGGGCGTCTCGCACGAAGGCGTCTTCGGCGAAAGCGACAAGCTCGAGTTGGGTCGACTGTCACAAGTGGGGTCTTCGTTGGTCGAGATGTCCGGAGGGAGCGCGTCCGCGACGCGGCGAGCTCCGGCGAGCGTGGGCTTCCGCGCCCAGCTCAAGAAACTGTCGCGCCGCGAGCGCGCGGTCGTTCCCGAGGCGAAGGCGCCCGCGGAACGCGAGCTCGCGGCGGCCGAAATGGGCACGCCGTTGCAGATGGCCGACGAGGACGTGCGCCGCAACCGCGCCGACCTGCCGCAGCTGCTGCCGTCCGGACCGGGCTACGAGATCGTCGTGGAGCCGGTGCATGCACAGGTGGCCGCCGGGAGCGAGGTGCAGCTGCGGGTCACGGTGCACAACCGCGGTACGACGGAGATGACGCTGCCCGGAAGGTTGGACGTGCGTGATGGGTCGCTCGTGGCTCGCGTGAGCGTGGACGGGGCTCGGGTCCCGGCGCCGCGCCGCTGGCAGCCCCAGGTAGCGCAGGGAGCGAGCGTGCGTCTGGCCCCGGGTTCGTCGCACACCTGGATCGTGACGCTGAGCGGTGCGGGACGCTACGCCTTCGCGGTGCCCGGGACCTACACGATCTCCATGCTCGTACCCGCGCTCACAGGCACGGGCCCGTCGCGCTGCACGATCGAGGTGCGCTGAGCATCCGCGCTCGAGGCGCGACCACACGAGAAGGGCCGCCCGGAGGGGCGGCCCTTCTTCACGCATCCTGCTCGACGGAGCGCTGCGTTTTTCAGAATGCGTAGGCCACGTTGACGCCCACCCAGAACGGGTTGTCGTCGTTGACGCTGTCCTTGAACGTCATCTGGTAGTGCACCGAGGGCGTGAGCTTGATGCTGCCGGTCTTGATGTCGCCGGCCACGCCGACCTGCCAGGCAGAGACACCTTTTTCGATGATCTCGACGTCTTGCGCCTCGACGCCGGTCGTGTAGATCACCGCGGTGCTGGCGTCGAGGTCGAAGCCGAAGCTGCCGCGCGAGAAGACGGGCACGAGCGGCACGTGATAGCCGATCTCGCCGACGAACAGCGTGTACGAGCCCAAGCCTTCGGCGGCGGGGTTCTCGTACTTGGCGATGATCCGCGTGCGCGTGCCCGCCGTGCTGCGCATGGTGACCGCGCCCCAGATCTCGTGCAGGTCCGCTTCCGGACCGCCCGCGGGCAGCGTGACGCGGTCGTCGTAGTAGTTGTAGCCGAACGCGGCGCTTGCCAGCGGACTGGTATCGCGGTGCACGTACACTCCGTAGAGCGTTTCGTGCAGCTCGCTCTGGTCGTTCATCACGAACGAGCCCCCCACGTGCGCGTGCAGCGGCGAGTCGGCGACGGCAACGTCGACGCGCGGTTGCACCACCGGGCCCGCCTCCAGACCGCGGCCCTCGATGCGGTCGAAACCGTTCCAGATGTACTTGGTGTAGAACGAGCTGGAGACCTCCACGTCGACGGCACCGGGCTGCGACGCGGCAGGGGTGGTCCACAGGACACCGAGCACGAAGAGCGCGAAGGACCTGCGAAGCATCGGCATCTCCCTTGTGCGGACCGGTCGGAAGCTGGACGCTGGCGACGAGAGCGCACCGGCCGGCTGCGTTTCTGGCGCGCATCGCGTTCCGAGCGCGCTCGTTTCCAGATCCGAGCAACGCACATGCCACGCGTCCGACACGACGCGAGCGCGCCCTTGCAGTGGTCTGGACGAGGGTCTACGCTCGACTCCGGTCGTGCCCGTCCGCCTGCAGTCGCTCGTCGAACGAGGTCGGTCGCGCCGGCCGCAGCCCTCGCCGCGAGGCAGGTCGTTTCCATGTCCGAGCCCGGGTTCCAAGCGTTCGGAGCGCGCCATGCGGCCGTTGCAGGCTCGTGGTACCCCGACGACCCACGCCATCTCGCATCCCAGGTCGAGGTGATGATGGAGGGGGCGCGTCCCTGGACGCGCTGCGCTCGTCTGCGTGCGCTCGTGGTGCCCCACGCAGGGCTGCGCTACTCGGGACCCACGGCGGCGCACGCCTATGTCGCCCTGCAACCCTTCAACCACCGGCGCATCGTCGTGCTCGCGCCCAACCATCGCGTGGCGCTGCGCGGCGCGGCGGTCGATCCGTCCTCGCACTACGAGTCGCCGCTCGGGCGCATGCCCGTCGATCTCGATGCCGTCCACGCGCTCTCGGAGCAACCGCGCTTCGCGTGCAGCCCGCGTCCGTTCCGGGACGAGCACGCCATCGAGATGCAGCTGCCGTTCCTGCAGCATCGGCTGCCCTACGCACGCCTGGTTCCCGTCCTCGTCGGCGAGCTGCGCGGCGACGAGTTCGACGAGGTGGCGTCGATGGTCTCCTCGCTCCTGGACGACGAAACGCTCTTGATCGTCAGCAGTGACTTCATGCACTACGGCAGCGCTTTCGACTACGTTCCTTTCCAAGATCACGTTGCCGACCGCATTCGCGAATACGACGGCCAGGCGATCGACGCGATCACGCGTGGGTCGTTCCCGGACTTCCAGAGCGTGCTGCAGCGTACCGGCAACACCATCTGCGGGCGCCGGCCGCTGGGCGTTCTGCTGCAGCTCATGCCGCGCACGTGGAGGGGCGAGCTGCGCTTCTACACCAACTCGGGCGAGCTCACGGGCGACTGGTCGCATTCCGTCAGCTACGCAGCGCTGGCGTTTTGTGAAGGTGACGACGAGCCGGAGAAGCTGGCCGAGGAGGCCGAAATGATGATCCGGGAATCCGGCCGCATGAGCACGTGGGACGGTCCTGGAAGGCGTGGAGGCACGCATTGAGCGCCGTGGTCGATCTCGGGCGCGAGGACAAGCGTCTGCTGTTGCGTCTGGCGCGGGCCAGTCTGCACGAAGCCGCCGCGGGGCGACCGGCGCCGCGTGCGCAGACGCTGCATGACGATGGCTTTGCGGCGCCGCTGCTCCAGCCGCGCGGCGTGTTCGTCAGCCTGCATACGCGCTCTTCGCACCGGCTGCGCGGCTGCATCGGCTGCCTCGAGCCACGCCATCCTCTGGTCGAGGCCGTGATCGAGAACGCCCACGCCTCGGCGACGCGGGATCCACGCTTCGACCCCGTGCGCCCGGATGAGGTCGAGCAGCTCGAGATCGAGATCTCGGTCTTGGGTCCGATGCTCGACGTGAACGACGCTCGCGAGATCCAGGTGGGTCGGGACGGTGTGGGCGTGAGTCAGAACGGGCGGCGCGGCGTGCTGCTGCCGCAAGTGCCGGTGCAGCTGGGCTGGGATCGCGACACGTTGCTCGAAAACGTCTGTCTCAAGGCAGAGCTGCCGGCCGACGCCTGGCGTCGCGGTGCCGCCATCCAACGCTTCGAAGCCGCCGTGTTCTCGGAGAGCCTGACGCCCTCGTCGACCGACGCCGAATCGTAGAAGACGCATGGATCGCCCGCGCGCGGCGGCTCAACGACCGTTGCCGCTTCCCGTCAGATCCGACAGGAAGTCCCGTCCCCAGTCGTGCACGTCGTGGTCGCGCACCGTGGCGCGCAGCACACGCATGCGGCGCGCAGCCTCCTTGCGCGGCATGGTCAACGCGTGCTGCAGCGTCGACGCCAGCGCATTGACGTCGTGCGGATTGACCAGGAGCGCTTGGCGTAGCTCGTGCGCTGCGCCCGTGAACTCGCTCAGGACGAGCACGCCCGTGTGGTCGGTGCGGGTCGCGATGTACTCCTTGGCGACGAGATTCATGCCGTCGCGCAGCGGCGTGACGAGCATGACGTCGGCAGCGCAGTACAGGCTGGCCAGCTGCTCGGGGGTGTGGTTGCGGTGCAGGTAGTGCACGGCGACCGTTCCCACCTCGCCGAACTCGCCGTTGATGCCGCCGACCAGCATCTCGATGTCGTTCTTGAGCTTGCCGTAGGTTGCCACGTTCTCGCGGCTGGGCACGGCGCACTGCACGAGGATGGCGTCGTCGACGGAGAACTCTCCACGCGTGAGCAGCTCACGGTAGGCCTTGAGGCGCAGGTCGATGCCCTTGGTGTAGTCCAGCCGGTCGACGCCCAGGACGATGGAGCGCTCGGCGCCGAGGCGCTGCCGGAAGCGCTGCGCGCCGTCCAACACCTTGGGGTCGCGCGCCAGCGTTTCGAAACGGTCGAAATCGATGGACACTGGGTAGGCATCGACGCGCACGGCGCGACCGTCGGCCTGCAGGTCTTGCCCGGTGCCGCGCGCACCCGCGAAGTGGCGCGCGAGGCGCATGAAGTTCTGCGCATCGGGCTTGGTCTGAAAACCCACGACGTCGGCGCCCAGCAGCCCCTCGAGGATCTCGCGTCGCCACGGCAGCTGTGCGAACAGCTCTTGCGGCGGAAACGAGGTGTGAAGGAAGAAGCCGAGCCGGAGGTCGGGGCGCAGGCGGCGCAGCGCGGCCGGGAGCAGCTGGAGATGATAGTCGTGCACCCACACGCGCGCACCGCGCGCCGCGATGGAAGCCACGGCCTCGGCGAAGCGTTCGTTCACCTCGAGGTAGCGGTGCCACCAGGTGCGGTGGTACTCGGGCCAGCGCACGGCATCGTGATAGAGCGGCCAGAGCGTGCCGTTGGAAAAGCCGTAGTAGTACTCGTCGACGTCGGCACGCCGCAGCGGCACCGGGTGCATGTGGAAGCCGTCGAGCATGAACGGCGGCGACGCTTCGCCGACGCGTCCCTCCCAGCCCACCCAGCAGCCGCCGCTGCCGCGCAGGAGCGGCGCGAGCGCCGACACCAAACCGCCGGGGCTGAGCTTCCACGCCGACTCGCCGCGCCGCGACACACGGTGGACGGGCAGTCGGTTGGCCACCACGATGAACTCGTGCTTGCGTCCGCGCCCAGGCCGCTCGCGGCTCGGCTTGGGGCGTGCGGACCTCGATGCCTTGTTCTTTCTCCGGGTGGCGACGGGCATCGTCAGACCCTACACGCGCGCGCGCACATCCGCGCGCACGGGATTCGAGAGGGTTCCGAGCGTTTCGATGTGGATCTCGACGTGATCGCCGTCGGCCAGGAAGACGGGAGGATCGCGGAACACGCCGACGCCCGCGGGCGTGCCGGTGGCCACGATGTCGCCGGGCAGCAGCGTGATGCCGCGCGAGATGTACTCGATGAGCTGCGGCACGCGGAACACCAGCTGGTTGGTGTTGCTTTGCTGCATGACGCGATCGTTCCATTGCGCGCCGATAGCCAGCGCGTGCGGGTCCGGCACCTCGTCGCGTGTGACGAGCCACGGTCCGCACGGCGCGAAGGAGTCGAAGCTCTTGCCGCGGAACCACTGGCGGTCGGAATACTGCGCCGCGCGGCCGGAGACGTCGTTGAAGCACATGTAGCCGGCCACGTAAGCGTCGGCGTCGGCAGCCGTGACGTTGCGCGCCGGCTTCCCGATGACGAAAGCGAGCTCGGCTTCCACGTCCACGCGGTCTTCATGGGCCGGCAGCACGATGGGATCGCCGTGACCGATCAACGCCGTTGGGGCCTTGGCGAACACGAGCGGGGCCTTCGGCAGCGGACGGTCCTGCTCGGCGGCGTGATCGGCGTAGTTGAGCCCGATGCAGAGGATCTTGGACGGGTCGGTCACCGGCGGGCCCAGCCGCGTGCCGTCGAGCGCCACCCGCGCGCTCGCAGGCGCACCGTCGACGAGACGCCGCACCGCATCGAGCTTCTGCGCTGCGAGGATCGCGCGTACGTTGCCCAGCTGCGGCGCGAGCGCGTGCAGGTCGACGATGCCGTCTTCCAGCAGCACTCCCGGCTTTTCGCGCCCGGCTTCTCCGAAGCTCACCAATCGCATACGGCACTCCTCGACGCGCGATGCGTCAGCGGCGGATCAACCCCATGAACTCGTCGCGCGTGCGGTAGTCCTTCAGAAACAGACCGCGCATGGCGCTGGCGGTGGCGAAGGCGTTCTGCTTCTCCACCCCGCGCATCGACATGCACAGATGATAGGCCTCGGTGACGACCGCGACACCCGCGGGCTGCAGCGCGGACACCAGGCACTCGGCCACCTGTTGTGTGAGTCGCTCCTGCATCTGCAGACGACGCGCGAACACCTCGACCACGCGTGGCACCTTGGACAAACCGATGAGCTTGCCGGCGGGCACGTAGGCCACGTGGCACTTGCCGTAGAACGGCAGCAGGTGATGCTCGCACAAGCTGAAGAAGTCGATGTCGCGCACCAGGACCATCTCGTTGTAGTCCTCGGCGAAGATGGCGCCGTTGAGAACGCCGTCCACGTCCTGGCGGTAGCCCTGGGTGAGGAACTCGAGCGACTCGGCGACGCGCGCCGGCGTCTTGCGCAGGCCGGGGCGGTTCGGGTCCTCGCCGATCTCGGCGAGCAGCTTTCGAATCAGCTCCTGCATGGAACCTCGGGGTGCTGTGGAGCGCAGATAGGTTCGTGGTGCACCGATCCTAACGAGGTCTGCGAGCCGCGGTCAATTCCGCGCCCGCGAGCGTGCGCGCGCGCATGCGCCGGACACGACGCGCTGCCATGCGACCC
>JBFJHN010000120.1:0-6697 GCA_041613275.1 Candidatus Krumholzibacteriia bacterium
GCGGTTCGCCACGGCCGGGCGAGCTGGGCGCTGCGGGATGAGAACGAGCCGCAAGGATGGCAAGGGAGGATGGGGGGGCGCCGTCGTTTGCGCGCCGTTCATCGAAGCTGTTCGTGGGGTGGGAGGTCAGCCGTCCGCGGGTCGGCGCGCCAGTGTGAGACGAATCCATTGCGTCTCGCCGTCGCGCAGGAGCTCGAGCTCGACCTCCGAGCCCGCGCCAAGATCGCCCAGTCGATCGACGATGCTCTCGTAACCCACCGGACGCCCCTCGACGCGCAGGAGCACGTCGCCGCGCAGCAAGCCCGCCGCCTTCGCGGGACTGTCGTCGAGGACACGCTCGATGCGCACGCCTTCATCTTCGGCGAGCCCGAGACGCCGCCGCTCGGCGCGCGGGATCTCGGCGTGCTGGATGCCCAGGAAACCCGCTGCTTGAAAACGCGGGAAGCGCTCTGGCTCCATGTCGGCCAGGCGCTCGAGCACTGCAGAGCCCAGCGCGGCGATCTCCACCATGCGCCCGTAGTCGAGCTTGTCGGCGTGGTCGCGCACGCTGTGATAGTCGTCGTGCAGGCCGGTGAAGAAGGCGAGCACGGGAACGTCGCGCCGGTAGAAGCTCGAGTGGTCGCTGTTGCGCGGGATGCGACGGCCGTGGAACTGCAGCTCGAGCGAGACGCTCGCGTTGGCGTCCTCGACGACGTCGCGCACGCCGGTGGCGATGCCGTCGCCGAACACGGCGACGGGTCGGCGCGGATTCCGGCCGACCATGTCGAAGTTGATCATGAACTGGATCTTCTCGAGAGGGATCCGTTCCTGCTCGAGGATGGCTCGCGATCCCAGGAGACCGCGCTCCTCCCCCGAGAAGGTCACGAAGACGATGCTGCGACGCGGCGGCTCGGCGCGGCTTGCCCATTGGCGCGCCATGGCGAGGAGCACCGCCGTTCCCGAGGCGTTGTCGTCGGCGCCGTTGAAGACGCGGTCTCGCCCGGTGCGCGCGGTGCCAATGTGATCGTGGTGCGCGCCCACGACGATCCACTCGTTGCGCAGCAGCGGATCCCTGCCGGGCAGGATGGCCGCAACGTTGGCCGACCGCAGCTCCTCCTTGCTGTCGCCGTAAACGACGGCGAGCTGCATGTGGGCGTCGAGGCGCAGCGCCGAGGGGTGCTCGCCCGCTTCGACACGACGGTGCAGCTCGGCCAGGTCGAGGTCGCCCCACATGAGCGCGGCCCACTTCTGGCTGATGTGCAGGGCGGGAAACGTGTCGTCTTCTTCGGTGGTTGCCAACGTCAGACGCGGCTCCGAGCCGAGGTCCTCGTCGTCGCGTCCATGCAAGGGACCGGTGACCAGCAGCATGCCGGCAGCGCCGTGTTCGCGCGCGACACGCGCCTTGGTTTCGAAGTAGGCGTGCTGCGAATGGGACGCGCCGTCGAACGGACTGTCGGGATCGTCGCGCCCGGGCTCGTAGCGCAGCACGAGCACGAGCTTTCCCGCGACGTCGACCCCGCGGTAATCGTCGTAACCGAGCTCCGGAGCCGTGATGCCGTACCCTGCGAACACCACGTCGGCTTCGACGGATCCCACGCCCGAGAACCAGAATGGCTGGAACTCGCGTCCCAGCTGGCCGTAGTGACGACGACCGTCGGCGCGCAGGATGGCGCGGCTCTCGCGCGCGTCGAAGGCGCGTCGCTGCAGCGCGTACTCCAGGAAGTAGCTGTTGCCGGGAAGCGGCTCGAGGCCCCACGAGGCGAATCTCCCGGCGATGTACTCGGCGGCGAGGTCGCAGCCGGGCTCACCGGTGGCGCGCCCTTCGAGGGCGTCGGATGCGAGGTACTCGACGTGTGAGCGCAGCTCGGACTCCTGGACGGACCAAGCGCCGTCCACCGCCGCCAAGCCGATTGCACTGAACACGAGAGCCCGCGCGATGCATGCCTTCCAAGGCTCGCCGGGTGTCGAACGCACGCGTCTCCTTCCCAGTCGCTCCTCCATATACCCCCGAACGGCCCCCGCGGTTTCACTCGGAGAACTCTTCTTTACATCCTGGCGGCACACGTTTCCACAGAAGCCTGGGCGCACCGCGAAGCGCAGGCCCGACCGCTTCGCCCTGTTCGCAGGTCGAGCCGCGTGACAGAATGCGCTGCATGACGTTGCGACGCGTCCTGGGCGCCGTCGACGCCGGTTGGTTGGTCGCCGGCAACATGATCGGCGCCGGCATCTTCATCACGCCAGGTTTGGTTGCGGGGCATCTGCCGGGTGTCGCCGCACCGCTGGTGGCATGGATGCTCGGCGGTGCGCTTGCGTTGTGCGGCGCCGCGGTGTACGGCGAGCTGGGTGCGCGGCTGCCGCAGGCCGGTGGCGATTATCAGTACCTGCGCGTGGCCTTCGGTCCCGTGTGGGGTTTCCTGACCGGTTGGGCCGCGTTGGTGGTGACGTTCTCCGGGGCCGCGGCCGTCATGGCGGTGGTGTCGGTCGATCACGTGGCCACGGCGTGGCCGGCGTTTGGCAGCGCTCCCGAAATCGTACGTCGGCTCGCTGCGCCCGTCCTGATTCTGGCGCTCACGGTTGCCAACGCCTGGGGCGCGCGCACTGCAGGGCGGGCGACGGCACTGTTCACGGCGCTTCCAGTCACGGGGTTGGTGATCCTCTTCGGCATCGGTTTGCTCTCCGGGACGGCGGCGACAGCGGAAGGCCCGGCCGCTGCACCGCAGGCGAACGTCACCGCGTGGGTGTGGGGCGCGGCTCTGGTGCCGGTGTTCTTCACCTATTCGGGCTGGAACGCGGCCGCGTACGTCGCAGGCGAAGTGCGCGATCCGGCGCGCAACCTCGCACGCGGCCTCGTGCTGGGCACGACGCTGGTGACCGTGTTCTACGTGGGCATGAACGCGGTCCTGTTCGCAACGCTGCCGCGCGCGGAGCTGGCGGGCTCGACGACCGCGACCGCCGACGCGGCGCGCCGGCTTCTCGGACCCGGCGCCGAACGCGCGCTGGCCGCAATGATCGCTGTGGCCGTGCTGGGCTCCGCCAACGTCACGCTCATGGCGGGTGCGCGCATCTACTACGCGATGGCGCGCGACGGCTTGGCACCGCGCGCCTTGGCGCGCACGAGCGCCGCCGGCGTGCCCGCCGCGGCCGTCTGGGCGAGCGGCTGCTGGACGGCGCTTCTGTGTCTGACGCGACGCATCGAGGACCTCGTCAACTGGGCCACGCTCGCCATCCTGCTTCTTTCGGGTCTGGCGGTGGCCTCGCTGTTCGTTCTGCGTCGTCGTGGGATCGACGAGAGCGAAACGCAGGTGCGGTCGTATCGATGCCCCGGTTTTCCGGTGACGCCCATCGTGTACTTGGTGGCGGCGCTCGGTGTTTCGATGTCGAGCGCCATGTATGACTGGCGCCAGGCGATGTACGGCGTGCTCCTGGTGGCGGCCGGCGTCCCGGTCTTCTTCGTCGTGCGCCGCATGTTGTCGGGCGCCTGACGTTCAGCTCCCACCCAGGATCGAGCGCAGGCTGTACGCGATGGCCAAACCGGCGTAGTTGCCGACCGCGTAGCCCAGCAGCCCCACGAGCAGTCCGGGCAATGCGAGGTCGGTCCAGCCGCGCGAGGTGGCGAGCGCCATCGCCGTCGACGGTCCCCCGACCGCGGCCTGCGAGGCGACAGCGGTCGTTTCGGCGTCGAGTCGCGCGACACGCGCGAGCGCGAACGTCAACACGCCGTGCACCCCCACGACGATGGCCGTGAACCAGAACACTTCGATGCCGACGCGCGCGATCTCGGCGACGCGCGATCCGATGCCGATGACGACGAAGAACAGATTCAGGCACAGGAGCCCGAGCGGAAGCGCGCCCGACAGTCGCCGTAGCGCCGGAACCTGCCCGGCGGTCAACGCGAACGTGGTGATCCACAACACCGACGGCACTGCGGGGACGAGGTTGCGCATGCCCTCGGACGCCAGAATGATTGCGAAACCGAACGCCAACAGCGCGAGCACATCGAAGATGCGAAGCGGCGAGCTCTCGAGCATTTTGGCGAACGATGCCGACGCGGCGTGTGCGTGCGCGCCGTCGTCGACGGGGCGCGCGGGGTAGAAGCGTCGCAGCCACACGGGGAGAACGAGCGTGGCGCCCATCCACACTCCGGTCAGCAGGTTGTCGGCGGCCGCCGAAGCCGCGAACAGCGCGTCGGTCAAGCCGACCTCGCGCCCCACGGCGACGAAGTTCAGGCTGCCGCCCGAATACGTGCCGGTCATCACGCCCGCCAAGCGCCAGGTGTCGTCCGGAAACGCCGTTCCCATGCTCCACGCCGCAGCCAGCGCTCCGACCGCGGTCGCGATCACGGCCAGAGCGAAAGCCAGACCCATGCGCGGGCCCGCGGCACGCACGCTCCGCAGATCGACCGCGAGCAGCAGCCAGACGATGGCCAGCGAGGTCAGCGGACCGCCGATGAGGTCGTAGACGGGTGAGACATGGGTGACGACGTTGAAATTGGACAGCAGCGCGCCGAAAAGGATGACGAGGAGCGACGCACCCACCTTGCGCGCCCACGCCTGGCGCTTTTCGAGCCAAAACGCCAAGGCCGTGACCGCAGTGATGATGCAGACGAGGGCGCGAGGATCGTCGATCATGGGCTTCCTTGACGCTCCTTCCGCAGGGCCGATATCATACACAAGCACACCGGTTTACGGAGCGCCCTGCAAGGCGGAGCAGCTTGAGCCGCAATCTCGTCGACAACTCGGCCCGCGCCAACCGCGAGGCCCCATCCGACCGCGCCGCCGACGCGCCGGTCGCGACTCAGGCGCAGTCGGCGCCCCGGTCTTCGCTTTGGATCATCAACGGACCGCGCGACTTCGTCCTGTTCTTCGGTACGCCGTTCTTGATCCTGCCGTTCGTCTTTCTTGCGGAGCGCGTGTGGGCGGCAAGTCACCTCTACATGGCGGTCGCCGCCTTCGGCGCTCTCGGACATCATCTGCCCGGCATGATGCGCGCGTACGGCGATCGCGCGCTGTTCAAGCGTTTCAAGACGCGCTTCATCCTCGCGCCCATCTTTTTGGTGGCGGTGTGCGTGGGGCTGGCGACGGTGGATCCGCAGATGCATGCGGTGATCCTGATCGCCTACAGCTGGGGCGTGTGGCATGGGCTCATGCAGACGCACGGCTTCCTGCGCATCTACGACGCCAAGGTGCGCTCGTTCCACCCGTGGACGGCCCGCCTGGACCAATGGATGTGTTTCACGTGGTTCCTGTCCGGTGTGTTGTTCTCACAGAGTCGCGTGCATCATCTGCTGGACGCCTTCTACGGTCTCGGAGGGCCCGCCGTGTCGATGGCGTGGATCGACGGACTGCGCGTCGTCTGGGGTGCGCTCACCGTGACGGTGACGATCGCGTATGTCGTCAACGCCGTGGCGCGCTGGCGCGCGGGCAATCCGCCGAGCCCGGTGAAGCTGGTTCTGCTCGTCACGTCGATCGCGTTCTGGGTGTACTGCAACTCGATCGTGCGCAATCTGCTGGTCGGCGTGCTGATGTTCGAGATCTTCCACGACACGCAGTACCTGGCCATCGTGTGGTTGTTCAATCGCGGCCGCGCGTCGAAGGATCCCGCGGGAATGGGGCGATTCAGCCGCACGCTGTTCGGCACGCGCGCGGCGCTCATGGGGCTGTACGTGGGGCTGGTGTTCGCGTACGGCTCGCTGTACTTCGTGAACTTCGAGATCGAGAAGTACACGCCGGTGTTTGGAGCGATTCTCGCGGCGTCGGCGTTGTTGCACTTCTACTACGACGGCTTCATCTGGAAAATGCGCGAGGAAACGAATCGCGCGCCGCTCGGATTGCAGGGGGGCCGACAGCTCCAGCGCGCACACGAGCTGTTTCCTGGCGCGGTGCATGCGCTCAAGTGGTCGCCGTTCGTGGCCGTCGTGGCCATCCTCCTCGCCTTGAACGCGCGTCCCGCGATGACGGGAATGGAAGCGCGCCTGCTCTTGGGGTCCATGTTCCCCGAATACGATCTGGCCCAGGCGAACATGGCGGCAGAGCTGCATGCCGCGGGCGATCTCGAGCGCGCCGTCGAAGCCGACCGGCGCATCCTGGCGCTCCAACCCGATGATCCCGACCTGGTGGAGAACACACGCAACAATCTGGCGTGGGGACTCACCGAGCTCGCCGAGCGGCACGTGCGCTCCGGCGATGAACGCGGCGCACAGGCCGCGGCGCGGGAGGCGTTCGAGCTCAACACCGAGCTGCCCAACCATCTCAACAACCAGGCGACGGAGCTCCTGCAAGCACGTCGAGCGGCGGAAGCCATTCCGAAGTATCGCGTCGCCTTGCTCATGACGCCCGCGCGCTCGCGCATCCACATGAACCTGGCGCTGGCGCTGGCGGCCGAGGATCGCATGGACGAAGCGCTGCAGCACGCGCGCCGCGCCCAGCAAGGCATCCCGCAGGACCCCACGCTCATCCGCCTGGTGCGGCAGCTCGAAGAGGCCGCCCGGAGTCGTTGACGCCGCCCCGCAGTCCCTGATGCAGCCCACAGTCCATTGACCCGTTGTGACTCGTTCGGGACACCGCGCTGTACCGGACGGTCCACTCGCGCGATCCTCAAGCTCTTCGGGTGCCGACGGCACAAAGCCCGTAGCTCCCTTGAGGTGCGCAAACCCCTGTCCGGAGCGCGCCTCACCCCGATGGTGACGCCCGTCCGGCCCTTGCGAGCCACCGGGCTCCAC
>JBFJHN010000121.1:0-6547 GCA_041613275.1 Candidatus Krumholzibacteriia bacterium
ATCGGCGAAGCGCTCGGGGTCGGCGTGGAAGCATCCGAAGTCACCCACCACGTGGGGTCGGTCTCATGGTGGCACTTCCCGTTCTGGAGGTTTGTGATCCGGGGGCCAGCGACGCGCTGAAGACGATTATCGGAGTACGTCGGATCGGGCTCAACGAACTGGCCCGCTCGACAAAGACGCCGCCGTTCGGTCCGCGCTCGACTTGCGTGCGAAGTGCCACGCGCCGCCGTGCTTCGCGACGCGGGCGGCGTGCGGAGGAGGGCTCGTCGAGCGGCCGGCTAGCCGATCTCGAGCGTGGGCATGTCCGTTCCGGACTGGGCCGGATCGGCGGGAACGTCGACGCTGGCAAGGATGCAGGCGATGGACACGAGGATCGCAACCAGCGCACCGACAAATCGAAGACGCACGGTTCCAAACTCCTTGGTCGAAAACCGTACGTTCAATTGCAAGAGGTGTGCTCGTCCTGCGCGCACGGACGCTACGGGCTGAGCCGCTGCAACATGCGCGGGAACGGAATGGCTTCGCGCAGGTGATGGATGCCGCACAGCCAGGTGACCGTACGCTCCAGACCCAGGCCGAAGCCCGAATGCGGGAAGGCGCCGTAGCGCCGCAGGTCGAGGTACCACTTGAAAGCGGACTCGGGCAGATCGTGCTTGCGGATCTGCTCGCGCAGGAACTCCAGATTGGCGCTGCGTTCGCCGCCGCCGATGATCTCGCCGTAGCCCTCGGGGGCCAGGAAATCGACCGACAGGCAGTACTTCGAATCCTTCGGGTCCGGCTCCATGTAGAACGCCTTGATCGCCGACGGGAAGTGGTGCACGAGCACCGGCGTCGCGTACTGCTCGGCAATGAGCGTTTCGTCCGGCGCGCCGAAGTCGCCGCCCCACTCGAAGTCGGTGCCGCGGTCACGCAGCAGCTGAACGGCCTCGTCGTAGTGCAGGCGCGGGAACGGCGGCTTGATGGCTTCGAGCTTCGAGACGTCGCGCTCGAGAGAATCCACCAGCAGATGCCTGCAGTCGGCGAGCACCTGCTCGACGACGTAGCACAGGAAGTCTTCACCCAGCTGCATGATGTCTTCGAGCCGGGCCCAGGCCACCTCGGGCTCGACCATCCAGAACTCGGTGAGATGCCGGCGCGTCTTGGACTTCTCGGCGCGGAACGTCGGACCGAAGGTGTACACCTTGCCGAACGCCGCCGCGGTGGCCTCGTTGTACAGCTGGCCGCTCTGGGTCAGATAGGCCTTTTCGCCGAAGTACTCGGTCTCGAACAGCGTGGTCGTGCCCTCGCACGCGTTCGGCGTGAAGATGGGCGTGTCGAGCAGCACGAAGCCGCGATCGTCGAAGAAGTCGCGGATGGCCTTCTGGGTGCGCGCGCGCACGCGCAGCACCGCGAACTGCTTCTTGCTGCGCAGCCACAGATGACGATGGTCGAGAAGGAACGAGCTGCCGTGCTCCTTCGGCGTGATCGGGTACTCCTCGGCGATGGCGACGATCTCGAAGCCCTCGATCGGCAGCTCGAAACCGCCGGGCGCGCGCTTGTCCTCGCGCACCGTCCCCCACACGCGTATGGACGACTCCTGCGTCAGCGTGAGGAGCTCTTCGAAGCGCTCGTCGCCGATCTCCGGCTTGAAAGCAACGCACTGCAGAATGCCCGTGCCGTCGCGCAGCATGAGGAAGAACAGCTTGCCGCCCCGCCGGGAATTGTAGACCCAACCTTCCAGGCGTACGGTTTCGCCCACGTGACGTCCGATGTCCTCGATGTAGATCTTCCGCATGCGTCCCCTCGGAACGACGCCGTGTCCGGGAATCCGTGCGCGCTGAGACGCACAGCCTAGCCATGCGGTTGCGCGATTGCAAGCGGGCACGCTCCTTGCCGTTTTTCGCTGACCTTCCACGTGGAGAGCAGGTCTTTCGTGCATGGACGAGCCATTGCATTTGGGCTGATCGTGGCGTGTTTGGCGCTGGGAGCGCCGGTACGGGCGGCCGAGCTCGAGCTTCCGACCCCGATGCTGTCGCAGTACTACGGCGACGCGCGTGCGCGCGGCGCGGAGGCCTCCGAGCCGCTGGCACGCGCGCTCGTGCTGGCGTCCAGGCAGTACCCCACGCGCCAGCGCATCCGGCTGCTGGAACAAGCCTCTGCGGCCGATCCCTCCTTGCCCGGCCCGCACCTCGAGCGCTCGTTCGTGCTCTTGCGTTCCGGTGACTTCCCCAGCGCTTGCGTGGCCATGCGTGACGCCGCGATGACAGTGTTGGACGACGCGGTGCTGCAAGCGCAGCTGCTGCGCGGCACATCGTGGTTCGTGCACACGCTGCTTCTCGTCACGCTCGGGACGCTGGTCGTCCTGCTTCTGCTGCGCACGTTGCCGTTCATCTATCACGTTCTCGACAACCAATCTGTGCGACCGTTGGTCCTCGTCGGCGTGAGCGGCCTGGTGGTGGGCGGTGCGTTCTACGTCTCGCCTGCGCTGGGTGTGCTGTGCGCCACGGCGGCGTTGCTGCCCTTCGCTTCGCGCAAAGAGCGTAGCGTGCTGGCGGCCTTGTGCCTGGGTCTGGCGCTCTGCGAGTTCGCGCTTCCGTGGCTGCGACCGCACGCGATGCTGCTGGATCCCACCAGCTGGAGCACCAGCGTCGCACGCGCTCAAACGGAGCCGTGGAGTGCCGACCTCGAAGCGCGTCTGGGGCGCGAGGTGCCGGCGAGCCGCGAGCGCGATTTCGCGCTGGGATTGATGGCGCGGCGCCACGGCGATCTGAGCGCGGCGCGGCAGCACTACGTGCGCGCGCTCGAGGCCGACTCGACGTGGGCGACGGCGTACATCAACCTGGCAAACGTCTTCTTCATGGTGGGCGACTACCAGCGCGCCGCCGCGGGCTACCGTTCGGCGGAGTCGCATGCGCCCGAGAACCCGCTTCCCTACGGCAATCTCGCGCAAACCTACATCCGCATGCTGCACTTCAAGGAGTCCGACAGCGAGCTACGCGCGGCGTCGGAGTTCGGCTATGACGCGGTGGCCGAGCGCTGTGCGGCGTGGACGCACGAGGCGGTGCCGGTTCTCGATGCGCGCTTGAGCGTCGGCGAGCTGTGGCGTTATGCGCGTCGCGAGTCACAAGCGAAGACCGCGCGGGCGAGCGCGCTTCTGGCCGCCTGGCGTGGCCCGGCGTGGCAACGCGCTCCTCTGCAAGTCACACCTTGGCTGCTCCTTGCGTTCACGGGCATTTTGCTCTCGCGACTGCGCCAGGCGTCGTGGGCGTTCGAGTGCGGACGTTGCGCGCGCGTTGCATGCACTCACTGCGCGCAGAGCATCCGCGACACGCGCACGCGCATCTGCCGGGTGTGCGACGCGGAAGCCGCGTTCGAGCGACCGACGCGTGCGTCGGCCTGGAGCCGCCGTGCCGCCGAAGCGCGCGGTCAGAAGCGCCTGTCTCTGCACCCGCCGCGCATGGCCGACCTGGCGCCTTCGTGGCTCGCACTGCTGTTCCCGGGCGGCGCCGACCTGGTCGCCGGCTCGACGCGCCGCGCCGCGTGGACGGCGATGTGGGCGTGGGGCGCGCTGCTCGTCGTCATCACGCTGGTGCACATGGCCGCCGAACGCGGCTCGCCGTGGTTCGTTTCGCTGCATCCGATGGGCCTGCGCATCGCGCTGGTCGCCTTCTGGTTGATGTGGCTGCCCGGCCTGCGGCGCTTGCGACGCCACAAGCCGCGTGCGGCAACACCGGTTCCGCAGGGAGCGTGAGTCGTGCAGGGAACCCTCAGAGATTTCGGACTCGCGGAGATCCTGCAGGTCGTGGCCATGCAGCAGAAGACCGGTCTGCTGCGCATCCAGAGCCACGATCGCCTTCTGACGTTCTACGTCGAGGACGGCATTCTGGTGTCATGCCGGGACCGCCGCGGCGTGGCCGCCGATCCGCTGCTCGAGTTCCTCAAGGACACCGGCTACCTCGATGCCTGGCAGGTGCTGCACCTCAAGCTCGAGATCGAAGAAGAGCGCGCCGACCTGGCCGACCTGCTCGTGCAAAAAAACATCTTAAACGAAGAAGAGCTGACGTATGCGCTCGAAGACATGGCGCAAGATCTCGTCTACCGCACCTACAACTGGACCGAAGGCACGTACCGCTTCATCACCGGGGACGAGGCGCTGCGCGGTGTGACCCATCGCGTCTCCATGAAGATGGAGGCTCTGCTGCTCGAAGCCGCACGGCGCGTGGACGAGTGGCCGGTCCTGCGCCTGCGCCTGCCGGGGCCGGGCGTGCTGCTCGCCGCGGTGAAAGAGCTGCCGGAGTGGCTGGACGATCGCTCGCGCAGCCTTCTGGCTCAGCTCAAGACGCAGATGCGTCTGGGCGAGCTGGTGGCGAGCGCGCGCATGTCCGAGTACGAGGTGTACGAGATCGTCGCCGCGGCGCTCGATGCCGAGCTCACGCGCGTGCTCGAGATGCCGGAAGCCGCACAAGAAGAGTCGACGGCTCCCGAGAAAGCGAAGTCCGAGAAGTCGGCTCCGAAGCCGCGCGCGCTGAAACGTCGAGGTCCGCGCGGGCCGTCGCGCATGCTGGCGGTGGCGCTGGGACTGTGGGTGGCGATCGTCTGCGTGGGCGGAACGGCGCGTCTCCTGCAGCTGGCGTTTGCCTCGCCCTCGGACGCTTCGCGCGAGGTGGCGCGCAGCGAGGCCCAGGCATGGTTGCATCGCGAGCTCGAGGTCTACCGCGCGCTGCACGGTCACTATCCCGCCAGCCTCGACGCGTTGGCCAGCGCGCGTCTCGCCGGTCAACGTCTGATCGCCAACGCCGACGTCGCCGTCTACCAGCCGCTTCGGCGCTACGACACCTATCGTTTGGTCTTCGCCGAGATTTCGCCGGAGAACTCCGACGATGAAGTCTCCCCCTAGTGGATTTCGCCTCGACGCCCCCGGCGAGCGCTTCTGCTAAGCTGCGCGCATGCGTGTGATCGACTTCTTTTTTGCGCTGCGTCCTTTGGTGCTGGTTCCGGCGTGGAGCTTTCTCATCGTTGGGTACGGTCTCGCGCGCGCCGACGGCGCCATCGCCTTCCCCGCCGAGCGCTTCACGCTGCTGACGCTCGTTCTCGTCGCGACGTATCTCGTCAATCAGGTGATCGATTACGAGAGCGATCGCATCAACGGCAAGGGCTTCTTCCTGCAGCGCGGCATCTTCTCGCGCCGGCTGTATGTGGTCGTCGCCGTGGTCTGTCTGGCGCTGGCGCTGGGCGCGGCGTTCGTGCGTGCACGCTCGCCGCTCTTGCTCGCAGCCGCAGCGGCGCTCGGGGTGGCGTACAGCGTGCCCCCGGTGCGCCTCGTGGCGCGTCCCGGCTGGGACCTCGTGGCCAACAGCGCGGGCTACGGCTGTCTGGCGCTGCTTCTGGGCGCGGGCGACGCGGCCGTGTGGTCGCACGCGTGGCTGCTGCGCGCGGGCGCCGGCTTCTGCGCCGTGGCCGCCGTGTTCCTGCACACGACGATCCTGGACTTCGACGGCGACCGTCGCACCGGCAAGCGCACGTCGGGCGTGGCGCTGGGCCGTACGCGCGCGCGCGTGCTCGCCGCCGTCTTCGGCACGCTCGCCGTGGCGTGCGCGGCATGGACGGGCGCGGCGTGGCTGCTGCTCGCATGCGCGGCGTTGGCGCTCGTGTGCGTGGCGGGGGTCGCCTGGCCCGAGCGGGTGTCGAGCCGTACGGTGTGCGTCGGCGGCACGGCGGTGTTCGCGTTGGTGGCGGGGGCCTATGTGCCGGCGTATCTGGCGGCGCTCGTCATGCTCGTCGTCGTCACGCGCTGGTACTACCGGCGGCGCTTTGCGCTGGCCTATCCGTCGTTGTGACCGCGGACGCTCGCCGCCGCCGAGACCGTGGCCACGGCGTTGATGGCGCGCGTCATGAGATCCTGCACCCAGAACGTGCGGCGCGTCGGGTCCACCTTGGACAGCACCGTTCCCGGCGTATCGATGACGTACACGCCCCAGCGACGCAGCGCCAGCGGATCGACGCGCGCGTTGGACGCGCGCGGACACATGGAGAACCCCAAGCGATAGCCGGCGGCCGCTGCCGCCTGGGTGACGTGCGCGTTGCAGCGTCCGAACGGGTACGACACCGTGCGCACCTCGCGCCCCAGCGCGTCCTCGAGTTGCGACTTCGAGCTGTGCATCTCGTCACGCAGCGCCGACGCAGGCAGTCGCGAGAGATCGCGGTGGGTGCGCGTGTGCGAGCCGATCTCGACACCGGCGGCGGAGAGGTCGCGCAGCGCCGGCCAGTCGAGATGCGTCGTCCGACGACCGGGAAGCGGCAGGTCCCAGCGCGCGCGTCGGCCGACGAAATCGCTGATGACGAACAAGCAGGCGGGAATGCCGCGCGCGCGCAGCTCCGGGAAGGCGTGCTCGGCAAAGCTGGTGTAGGCGTCGTCGAACGTGATCAGGTACTCGCGCCCCGGCGGCGTGGCCACGCGCGGCGCACGAAGCGCTTCAACACGCCCCTCGAAGGTGGTCGCGTCGACGCTCGTGAAGCCGGCTCGACGCAGCGCGTCCAGATGGGATGCAAACTGCCCGCGGGTACACCA
>JBFJHN010000122.1:0-6522 GCA_041613275.1 Candidatus Krumholzibacteriia bacterium
CGCGCGACTTCGTGGAGTTCCCGTCGCAGGTCATGGAGAACTGGATGGCGGAGCCCGAGGTGCTGCGCCTGTTCGCGAAGCACTACGAGACCGGCGAGCCCATTCCGAACGAGCTCATCGAAAAGATCACCGCGAGCGCGAAGTTCAACCAGGGCTTCGCGACGGTCGAGTACATGGCGGCATCGTACCTGGACATGGCGTGGCACACGCTCAAGTCGCCGGAACCGCACAAGCCGCGCGCGTTCGAAGACACCGAGATGAAACGCATCGGGCTGATCGACGAGATCATCCCGCGCTACCGAAGCACCTACTTCGCGCACATCTTCGCGGGCGGTTACTCGGCCGGCTACTACAGCTACATCTGGTCGGAGGTGTTGGACGCCGATTGCTTCCAGGCGTTCAAGGAGACCAGCCTGTTCGACCCGCCCACGGCGAAGAAGTTCCGCCGTTTGCTGGCTCAAGGCGGCACGCGGCCGGGCATGGAGCTGTATCGTGAGTTTCGCGGGCGTGCGCCCGAGATCGAGCCGCTGCTCGAACGCCGCGGCTTGCTGAGCGAGGAAGCCGGCGTGGGCAGCGGCGCGGGCTCGCGCGACTAGGGGGCGATCGTGGATCCGAGGATCGTCGACCTGTACAACGAGTACATCCACGGCGACATGCCGCGGCGCACGTTCCTCCGCCGGGTGTCGGAGATCGCAGGCGGCATGGCGGCGGCGACTTCGCTCCTGGCACTGGTCGAGCCCGACTGGGCGTGGGGACGGCAGGTCGAGCCCGACGATCCCCGGCTCGTGTGCACGCGCGTGGAGTACTCGGGGACCACAGGAGCCGTGCGCGCGTACCTCGCCAAGCCCGCACAGCTCGAGGACAGTGCGCCGGGCGTGCTCGTGATTCACGAAAACCGCGGTTTGAACGCACACATCGAGGACGTCGCGCGCCGCGCGGCGCTCGCGGGCTACGTGGCGCTGGCGCCGGACGGGCTGAGCTACGTCGGGGGTGCGCTCGAAGATCAAGAAGCCTCGCGCGATCGCTTTCGACAAGCCGACCGCGAAACGATTACGGCCGACGTCATCGCCGGTGTTCCGTACTTGAGCCAGCGTGAGGATTGCAGTGGACGCGTGGGCAGCGTCGGCTTCTGCTACGGCGGCGGTGTGGCGCTGCAATGCGCCGTCGCCCATGCGCAGGTGGCGGCGGCGGTGTGCTTCTACGGGCGCGCCTTGTCAGATGACGAGATCGCGCGCGTGCAGGTCCCGCTCATGATGCACTACGCCGGCAACGATGCGCGCATCAATGCCATGATCCCGGAGTTTCGCCGCGCCCTGGACGAGCACGGCGTTGCCTACAGCCTGCACATGTATCCTGGGACGAGCCACGGCTTCCACAACGATACCAGCCAGGCGCGTTACGATGCTCAGGCGGCAAAGACCGCGTGGGAACGCACGCTCACCTTCTTCGCGCGCTACGTGAGGGAATGAGACGATGCAGATTCCGGCACAGCCCGAAAACGAAGCCGAACGCCTCGCGGCGCTGCGTGCGCTCAACCTGCTCGACACCCCTCCCGAGGATCGCTTCGACCGCATCACACGCTTGGCCACACGCGTCTTCGACGTTCCCATCAGCATGGTCAGCTTCGTCGACGTGGACCGCCAGTGGTTCAAGTCGTGCGTGGGGCTCTCCGTGCGCGAGACGCCGCGTACGGTCTCGTTCTGCGCGCACGCCATCCAGCATGAGGACGCGTTCGTCGTCGAGGACGCGCACGCGGACCCGCGCTTCCAGGACAATCCGCTGGTCACCGGCAAGCCGCACATCCGCTTCTATGCCGGGCAACCGCTCATGACCTTCGAGGGCTATCGCGTCGGCACGTTGTGCGTGATCGATCGCAAGCCCCGAACGTTCAACGATGTCGATCGCGCGGCGCTGCACGATCTCGCCGCGCTCGTTGAGAACGAGCTCGATCGCATTGCCTCGGAGCGCCTGCGCGAACGTGCGCTGAGCGCGCAGGAGCGCCTGCACGAGTTCTTCACACTGTCGCTCGACATGCTGTGCATCGCAGACTTCGAGGGCTACTTCCGGAAGCTCAACCCGGCGTGGAAGGAGACGTTGGGCTACTCCTTGGAGGAGCTGTGCGATCGGCCCTTCGTGGAATTCGTGCATCCGAAGGATCAAGAGCGCACGATTTCCGAGGCGGCCAAGCTCATGGACGGCGGCCGGACCGTCGCGTTCGAGAACCGCTATCGCTGCAAGGATGGCTCTTACAAGCACATCCTGTGGAGCGCCGCCGCGGATCGGAAGGGGAAGCGCATCTATGCGGTCGCTCGCGACATCACGCAGTTCAAGCATGCGGAGAACGAGCTGCGCCGCGCAATTCGCTTCTCCGAGGAGGCCAGCCGGGCGAAAAGCCGTTTCCTCGCCAATATGAGCCACGAGTTCCGGACGCCGCTGAACTCCGTGATCGGGTTCGCCAACGTGCTGCTCGAGCAGGAAATCGCGTCATCGGGATCGGAGCCACACGACTACCTTGAACGCATTCGCGACAACGGCGCGCACCTTCTCGAGCTCGTCAACGACGTGCTGCATCTGTCGAAGATCGAAGCGGGTCGCATCGATCTGGAGCTGGAGAAGGTCGACCTGGCCGAGCTGGTTTCGGACGTGGTGGGAAACTTCATGCCACAGGCGCGCACGAAGAAGCTGACGCTTCACGTGGACGCACCCGAGGGCATGTTGCCGCTGTTCACCGACCGTCAGCGGGTCCGGCAGATCCTGATCAACCTGGTGGCGAACGCCATCAAGTTCACCGATGAGGGCAGCGTGACCGTGCGCATCGAGTCGGAGACCCAACGGCCTCGCCGCATCTTGGTCATCGACACCGGTATGGGTATTCCCGAGCACCGGGTGCACGAGATCTTCGAGGCCTTCAAGCAGCTCGACAGCAGCGACGCGCGCCAGCACATGGGAACCGGTCTGGGGCTTGCGATCTCGAGATCGTTGGCGCAGCGCTTGGGCTATCGTATCGAGGTCGAGTCGTCGCCTGGCAAGGGCACCACGTTCCACGTCCATCTGGACGAGAGGCGCCCCACGCCCCGGAAGGACGATTGACGGTGACTCCGGCCGAGCACCGCAGACGTGCGAAACGCCATCGATGGGGTGGGACACTCAGGAGGTTCGGATGTCGCGCGTGCTGATTGCGGAGGACAGCCCCGACCAAGCGCTGCTGATTCGCACCCTGCTCGAGAAGGCAGGGACGCACGTGCGCGTTGCGCCAAACGGACGCGAAGCTCTGGCCGCGATCGATGCGGACCCTCCGGAGCTGGTCATCACCGATCTCCAGATGCCCGAGATGGACGGCCTGGAGCTCGTACGTGCGCTCTCGAAGGGTCACCCGGGTCTGCCGGTGGTGCTGATCACGGCGTACGGAAGCGAGGATGTCGCGGCCCGAGCGTTGCGACACGGTGCAGCCAGCTACATCCCCAAACGTCGCATTCAGGACGAGCTGGTCGACACGGTAAGCAACCTTCTCGCGTTGGAGCAAGCGAAGCGTGAGCGTCAGAGCGTGCTGGATCGACTCGTGCGCTCGAAGCTGGAGTTCGAGCTGAGCAACGACGTAGCGCTGCTCGCACCGTTGGTCGCATACCTCGAAGAAATCGTCGCGGCGCGGTTGGGCGAGCATGCCGAGGAGACGACCATGCAGGTGGGCATGGCGCTCAACGAGGCGCTTATGAACGCCATCCACCACGGCAACCTCGAGGTGGACTCGGACCTCCGGGAAACCGACTTCAAGCGCTTTCACGAGCTGGTGCGTGAGCGGCTAGAGCAGGATCCGTATCGCAGCCGTAAGGTTCATGTGAGCACCGAGGTCACCCAAAGCGGATTCGTCTGCGCGGTGCGCGACGAGGGCAGCGGCTTCGATTCTTCCAAGGTTCCGGACCCCACCGATCCGGTCAACCTCACCAAGCTGAGCGGTCGAGGGCTGTACCTGATCTCGACCTTCATGGACAAGGTGGAACACAACGAGGCCGGCAACCAGATCACCATGACCAAGAGGTTTGCACCTTGAGCAGCGAGAGTGTCGATCCATCCGCGCTCGAACGCCTGCACGCGCTGGGCGGCGCGGATTTCGTGAGCGAAATGCTGGATCTCGCCTTGCGCAACATCGGAGAACAGCTCGCCCACGGACGCGCCGCAGCGTCGGCGAACGACGCCAAGGGCGTGGCCATCGCGCTGCACTCCATTGCCGGCAGCGCCGGTAACATCGGTGCGGTCGAGCTGGAGAACTTGGCGCGTCGCGGCCTGGCTCAGGACGAACGCGCCGAGCACGCTTCTCTGCAGGATGACGTAGTGCAGCTCGAAAAGGCGTTCGCGCGCGCACAGGCGTTGCTCCGGGAGGCCCAAAGTGGTCGCGAGTGACAAGACGATCATGATCGTCGAGGACAACGCCGACAACCGCCTGCTCGTGCACGCCATTCTCGCCAAGAGCTATCGGCTGCTCGATCATGCGGATGGGGTGAGCGCTCTGGCCGCCTTGCAGGGCGAGCTTCCCGACCTCGTCCTGCTGGACGTCTCCTTGCCCGGGATGGATGGTTTGGAGGTGTTGCAGCGCATGCGCGCCGATGCGCGACTGGAGCGCATTCCCGTGATTGCGCTCACCGCACATGCCATGCCGGGCGATCGTGAGAAGTACATCGCGCTGGGGTTCAGCGATTACGTCGCCAAGCCGATCACGGACGCCGAGGCGTTCCGGCGCACGGTCGAGTCCCAGCTCGAAGCCGGGACCTGAGCCTCGCCAGCGGCAGCGGCCGCGCTTCGATCAACGCGCGAACTCGGTGCGCACGTAGTCGAGCCGGATGTTGCAAATGACCTCGACGTCGGCGTCGACCATCGGGTGCCCGGTACCCATCATGCGCTCCATGCCGCCCACACCGAACTCCAGCCGGTCGAGCGCGGCCTCGAGCGTGAAGCCGGGCGCGCCCTGGGGAGGCGTGCCGTAACCGTTGAAGCGCATCGTGAAGACGACGGGCCGCGTGACCTCTTTCATCGTCAGAGCGCCGGTGAGCGTGAAAACGTTGGCTTCGCTGGTGGGCTCCACCTTGGTGCTGCGGAAGCGCACCTCGGGGAACTTCTCGACCTCGAAGAAATGTTCGCGCAGGTTGCCGGCCATATCGGGGTTCGGCATGCGCACGCTCGCCGGCTCGAGTCGCGCCTCGACGACGGCGTCGCTGAAGTCCAGCGCGCTCCCACGCACGTGGATCTCGTAGGTCTCGAACCAGCCCACCACGTCCACGACGCCCCAATGGCCGGTGCGAAACACGATGGACGAGTGCGCCGGGTCGCTGATCCACACGTAGGTGCGCTCGTCGGATGCGATGAGCGGCTTCATCGGCTCGGCGGTCTCGTCGGGATCCGCGGAAGCGAATGTCACGAGCGACGACAGCGCGAGCGCGATCATCTGGATCGCGCGCATCGTGCTCCTCGCTGGATGCGCGCCGTCGGGCGCGAAAAACGGCTCACATGTCCTCCAAGGCCAACTGGGACAGCCGCGGTGCGACGAGATCGATGTGCACGCGGTTGTCGTAAGGCGCGATCCAGGAGTTGAGAAGGAAGATCACGTGGACGTCGCGCCGCGGATGATATCGCATCAGTCCAGTGAAACCGAGTGCCGAGCCGCCCTTCTGCAGCCAAGCCCCGGTTGCCTCGCGCCGCCACTGCAACCCCGCGGTGTAGCGCCCGGCGGGAGCCGTGTGCATGGCGTTACGCGCTTCATCGGAGAAGAACGGGCCGCGCACGACGGCTTGCATCAAGAGATACAGGTCGTCGACGCTCGCGACCATGCCCCCGCCTCCCATCAAAGCCCACGTCAACCGCCAGCAGCACGGGTTGCCGGCGCGTTTCGAACCTGTGTATCCCGTGGCGTAGTGCTGAGGGGGGAGTGCGGAATCGCAAAACCACCCGGTGCGCTGCATCCCCAGCGGCTCGAGCACAGCGGCGCGCACGTAGTTGCGGAACGACATGCCGCTCGCCGATTCGACGATCGCGGCCAACAGAGCGTAGCCCGCGTTGCTGTAGCCGTCGCGCTTCTCCCCGGGCGACCAGCGGAGCGCGAGTCCCAGCGAGCGTTTCACCGCCTGCTCGCGATCCAGTAATTCGAAATCGCTGTCTGCCAGATAGTTTTCCAGTCCCGAGCCGTGGTTGAGAAGCTGCAAGACGCTGACATCGTGCTTGTCGGCCGGCACCGCCTCCAGGTAACGCGAAAGGGGCGCGTCGGTTTGCAGCTTGCCCTGCGCTTCGAGCTGGAAAACGGCTGCCGCCGTGATCGTCTTGGCGATGGAGCCGATGTCGAACACGGTGGTCACGGTGTTGGGTGACTGCGCTTCGCGATCGGCCCAACCGAATCCGGTGCGCAAAATGACGTCGGAGCCGCGCGCGACCAGCGCGACACCGCTGACGCCCTCGTCGGCCAGGCTGTCGAGGAAGGCGGCAATGCGCGGCGCCGGCGCCTGCCCGACGAAGTCCTCGCTCCCGCCGCGCGGCAGC
>JBFJHN010000123.1:0-6518 GCA_041613275.1 Candidatus Krumholzibacteriia bacterium
GCCCGCCGCGTCGAAGTAGATGCCGATGGACCCGGCCGGCTCGAACTCGGGCGTCTCGTGCGTGCGCGCATGGCTGCGATGCTTGAGCTGCTCGAGCGCAGCCGCGGCGCTCCAGCCGGGGCTCGTATCGTCGACGCAGGAGAACACGCCCGGGGTCGGGTGGACGCCTGCTCTGCCGCCACGATCCACCAGCGTCAGGCCGAAGCTTCCCGTGGGCTCCACCGCGAAGGCCTCGAACAGCTCGATTTCGCCTTCCTGCTGTGCCGCCTGTGCGAAGCTGCAGAAGACGAACTGCATGTCCAGCGGTCGCGCGCGCACGCGCCCTTCGTCGTCGCACCAAAGAGCGATGCTCACGAAGACCTGTCCGCGGGTTCCGTACGCTGGAATCCAGTCCCAGTCTCCCCAGATGTAGCGGAGCAGGAGGTGCTCCTGCTGTGCGTCGTCGACGGCAACGACCGAGAACATCACGCGCGTCGCGTGGTCCATGTCGCCGACGGTGGCGAAGAACGAGACGTCGACGACAGTTTCTCCCGGCGCCAAAGGCACGTCGTTCTGATACGACCAGACCTCGCTGCGGATGTTGCTGAGCCCGTAGGCGGGACGCGTCGCCGCGCCGAGCACGCACGCGAGCACGCAGAAACACGCAGCCAAGATGCGTTTGGACATGATCGTCTCCCCCCTGTGACGAACGCGACAGAGGGTCCGCGCGAAGACGGAGCGCCAGCGGGGGGAGTGCGGGCGGGGCGTCGAGCAAGGCTGCCGCGTCCGTGATCGCAGGCCGCGGACCCCACTCATTATCTCGCCATCGCACCCGTGATGCAATCACTCACCCCACCGCTCGCACGCGCGCGCCGGAACGCACGCGCCAAAGCGCCTCGGCGACGACGCGTCAGCGGTAGAGCGTCTTGGCGCGCCCCCAGTCGAGCCGCGTCACCGCGGTGCTCGTGCATCCTGGTGGTTCGGCCGCCGTGCGCACGCCGACGATGTCACCGTCCGTGCACTCGTCGGCGAAGGGGCAGTCTCCGACGTATGTCATGCTGAAAGTCTCATTGCCCGAGATGTTGTTGCCGGTGCGCGTTCCTATGACCACGTACGCGATCGTCAGCTCGCAGCCGGGGAAGATGTCGAAGGTCGACGAGCAATCGATGTCGATGGCGCTGTCGTTGATGAACCCGTCGCAGTTGAACTCGGCTTCGTCGCCGGCGCTGAAATCGTCGCCGGTGCAGATCGTGTCGATGTCGGTGTACATGTCGGTGATCGTCGTCGAACCGCAATCGCGCTCGGTGGTGGTGAACTCCCAGACGCCGGCCCAGCTGGACGGGAACTGGAGCTGCGCGTCGGCGGGGGCCGCCGCCAAGAGCGTGATACAGGTCACGAAAATGGCGATCCTGGCGCATGTGGTCGTCACGGGCGAACCTCGCTTGTTGTGAGTGGTATCGGCAAGCGTAGGAGGCGGAGGAACGGTCTGCAACCACTTTGCGCGACGGGATGCCGTCACAGCGGGGGGGCGCCGAGGCCGGCGTCCACCGGGAGCCCTCTCCTCTCGAGCCGCAGCTGCTCGGGCGTGTACGTCTCATCGCGGTGCGGGCACCCCGGAATGTGCGCGGCGCGCCGAGGGGACGAACACCTCGGCGAAGCCGGAGGACGTGAAGCGCACCTGCTCGCCGCCCACGCGAGCCGTCACCGTGTAGTCGCCGCGCATCTGCACGAACACAAGACGGGTCTCGTCGTCCTCGTTCGGCGCTGTCGAGGCCACGCGTGTGACGTCGATGACGACGTTCACGCTGTCGGCGCCGGAGGTGCTCGCGCGCGCGGCCTGCCCCGGCGCCGGGCCGGCGTTCATGACGATGCGCCGTGGCACGTGGACCGGATCCCCGGGGAGCCCCGGCTCGGGGTCTTGCCACTCGTACGTGATCTTGCGCGGACGGAAGAGACCCAGCAGGCCGCCGCGCGCCTCGGGCAAGCGCGCTTTCGAGAGCATCAGGAACACCGAAGGATCCGACTGCGCCGCGCGCAGCTCGGGATGCAGGACGCGGCCGTACAGAAGCGCGTAGTCGTCGGTGCTCGACGTGCCCCAGTCCCAGTGCACCTGGCGCCACGTGCCCCAGTTGTGATCGTGGTAGCCCGGTGCGTCGCGCAGCTCGAGTCGCACGCCGGGCGCCGCGATGAATCCCGACACATATGCGCGTACGGCAGGCACCGTGTAGCCCGACACGAAACGCTGGGTCTCGTGGATGAGGAACGGCGGAAAGTACAGGTCGCGCACGGGGCGCACGCTCAGGTCGCCCCGCACGGGCCCATCGTCCGTCATCCAGTCGAGCCTGAGCCTCCACGCGCCGTCGCGGAACTGCGCCGTCGTGCCTTCTCCGAAGCGCAGGTCGACGCGCGTGAGCGAGATGTCGCTCGGCGCCAGCGGGAACTCGGCGCCGTACTTGAGCGGCGGGGCGTCGGGCTTCTGGATTTGCAGAAGCGGTCCCGCGCGTCCGGCGCCACCCGCGATGTCGTTGCCCGCGATGTAGCTCACGTAGCCGTACGTGTCGGTCTCGGGGTCGGTGAAGTTGAAGTACAGCCATTCGGCCCAGCGCTCGATGTCCGCCTGACCGGGCGCCGGAAGATGGAAGCGATCCAGCTCGTTGTACAGGACGTCGACGGGCGGGTCGGCCCAGTTGCGGTCGGCTTCGGTGTCGTGCCATTCGATGCCTTGGGCGGCAAAACGCGCGCTGGGTCCGCCCGCGGCGCGGTCCAGGCTGGGGATCGTGCCGTGGGCACGTGCTTGCACGATCTCGGTGCCGGCCGCCGCCGAGACCTTGCGCGTGTACACCACCTTGTCGGCCAGCGTCGGCGATGCCGCGGCGAGCGGCAGGTCGGCGAACTCCGGGTGCACGGAGGCGAACGTCTCCGCGAAGCGCGGGCCGGACAGCACCTGCCGATAGATGTAGCGGGCGTTGTCCAGCAGGTAGTACATGCCGGTCACGCCGCCCACCTTCATGACCTCGATGTCGATCCCCGGCGGCAGCAGCACCAGGTCGCCGCCGCCGACCAGGTCCTTGTCGCGCGCCTGCTCGAGAACGGCGTCGCCAATCGAGAGCAGCGTGATCATCACACCGACCGCGATCCCGAGCCCGAGGAGCAGCATTGCGGTACGGCGCGGACGATCGCTCAACGTGCGGCGTGCGAGAAGGCCGATCACGATGCGTCCTCCTGGATGCGTCCGTCGCGCATGTGCAGCCGGCGCGTCGCGCGCGCGGCCAGCTCGGGGTTGTGCGTCACCATGACGATCGACATGCCGTCTTCGTGCAGGCGTTCGAGGAGCGCGGCGATCTGGCGTCCGGTGGCTTCGTCGAGCTCGCCGGTGGGCTCATCGGCGAGCAGAAGCTTTGGGCGGTTGACGAGCGCACGCGCGATGGCGACGCGCTGCTGCTCGCCCCCGGACAGCTGCCCCGGCTTGTGACGCATGCGCTCGCCGAGTCCGACGTAGTGGAGCACCTCGCGCACGCGCGCCTCGCGTTCGTCGCGCGGCACGTTGGCTTCCATGAGCGGCAGCTCGACGTTCTCCTGCGCGCTCAGCATGGGCAGCAGGAAGAAGCGCTGGAAGATGAAGCCCAGGTGACGCAGGCGAAGCTCGGTGCGCTCGGCGTCGTTCAGACGCGCGGCGTCGCGTCCGAAAAGCACGAGCTCGCCCGACGACGGCACGTCCACCGCGCCCAGCAGGTGCAGGAGCGTCGACTTGCCGCAGCCCGACGGTCCCATGATCGAGACGAACTCGCTCGACCGTACCTGCATCGTCACCGCGCGCAGCGCGTGGATGGCGAAGCCGTCCAGGTGATAATCCTTGGCAAGCTCGCGCGCCACGACGAGCGGGGTGTCGGTGGTTGCGTGGTTCTGCGTTTGCGCGCTCGTCATCCCACCACCTCGCGATGCAGCGTCGGCGCGATGCGCATGCGGGACACGAGATAGGCGGGATACAGGCCTGCGACGGCACCGGCCGCGAACAGGAGCACGAGCGTGCGCACGACGGCGCGCTGGGTGAAGACGAAAAAGCTCATGTCCATCGGAATGCTGGGTGCGCGCGTCAGAATGCTGTCGAGCCAAAGCGCGATGAGGTGGCCCACGCCAAAGGCGATGGGAAGAGACAGCACGACGAGCAGCACGCTCTCGGCAAACACGAGCCCCACGAGGCGCCGCCGCCGCAGACCGATGGCGCGCAGGATGGCCATCTCGCCGAGACGCTCGCCAATGGACAAGGCCACGATCGTGCCGACGAGAAGCACACAGACGACCATGCTGACCGTGCCCAGGACCAAGGAAAACACGTTGAAATAGGAGAGCTGTCCCTGCACCGCGTTCAGCGCCTCACGCACGGAGTAGGCTTCGACCTCGGGGAACGTGTCGCGAATCCACCCGGCCAGCGCCTGGCCATCGTCCGGGTCCCCGGCGTCGCGCGCGCGGCCCGCGCTTTCGTGATCGCCCACGCCGCTTCGCCCCTCCGTGCTGCGCGCGCTGGGCGCTGACGTAAGCGCGATCGCGATCAGCGACAGGCCGTCACGTTCCGCCTCGCCGCGCAGGCGTTGCGCCTCGCGCGTGCCGATGGCGAACGTGCGCTGCGAGCGAAGATCGAAGTGGAACTCGGCGATGCCGGCAACGCGATAGGTGCGCGGCGAGCGCAGAACGCCGAGCTGGGCGACGAACTCGCCGGCCGCGATCAACGTATCGCCCACGCCGATGCCGAGCGCTTCCGCCAGTGCACCGCTGATGACGGCGCGTGTGCTGTCGCCGGTCGCCAGGTCGTCGCCGTCGAGAACGCGCCACAGCGCAGCGGTCGGCGGATCCATGCCGTAGACGAACGCGGCCACCGGCGGCTGGCCGGCGCGGGATGCGTAGACGGCACCACCGACGACGGGGGCGACATGGTCCACGTCAGGATGCGCGGCGATGGCTTCGGCGATGCGGTGTCCGTCGGCAAACGTGGCGTCGGTGTCGAACGGCAGCGTGCCGCGCGGTGTCACGCGCACCTCGTAGCCCACCTCGCGCAGGATGTCGTGCAGGCTGGCCTGCAGGCCGCGCGACAGCATCTGCATGTCGAACAGCAGCGCACCGGCCACGCCCACGCCCAGCACGCCCAGGAGCGTGCGCGCCGGGTGGCGAAACAGTCCGCGCAATGCCAGGAATCGAACCATCGTCTTCCTTCGATGCTTGCACTCCCGCAGCGGGAGTAGCTCGTTTGCTCCGCGCTCCCCCGCCGGCAGTGCAGGTTCGCGCCCAGGACTTCCGCGGCGCAATGCGCTCAGCGGCCGATCTGCTCCAGCGGGTTGGCGTGCACGATGTGTCGTGTCACCAGCCAGCCGGCGGCGAGTCCCATCGGAATCGAGAACCCCACGGCCAGCAGGACGATGTCCGGAGTGATGCGCGCAAAGACGAGGTCCGTGTCGAAGCGCGCCTGCGACAGCGGATTGATGATGGCCACCGCGAGATATGCCAGGCCGATCCCCACCGCGCTGCCCAGCAGCGACGCCACCGCCGCAATGAGCAGCACGCTGCGCAGCACGGTGGCGCGCGAAATTCCCATGAGACGCAGCACGCCCAGCTCGCGGCGCATCTCCTCCACCTTGAGCACCATGATCGCCACCAGGAACACCAGGCCGGCCAGCATCGAGACGATGCCGATGGCCTTGTGGAACTGCGTAATGACCACGAACGTCGACGAGCTGGATTCTGCCAGGTCCTCCGAGGTGTACGCCGCCAGACCGACGCCCATGGCGTTGATCTCGTCGGCCACGAAGGCAGCACGCGACGGATCGCGCAGCTTGACGGTGATGCGGTCGACGCGATCGTGCGCGTCCATGAGCTGTTCGAGATCCGGCAGGTGCATGAGCAGGTGAAGCTGTTCCTGACCGACCTCGAACGGGTCGGCATGCGGCCGGTAGATGCCGCGCACGACGAGGCGTTGGGCGTCGCGCATGGCCGCGTTCGCGGACACTTCCAGCGTGTCGCCGACGGCCAGGTCCAAGCGCGCAGCGGTGCGGTCGGTGACCACGACATCGCGGAGCGGCCCTTCAAGGAGTGCGGACGACGTGGAAGTGACTCGGTCGTCCGCAGAGGCACCGAGAACGGCAAACAGCAATCCCGCGCACGTGCACGCCACTCTCAGCACGGTCTTATTCCGAGGTCGAAACGACACCGACGCCTTTCGCTCGAGGATGGACCGGCGCTCCCGGCCCTTCGGGAGCACAGCCTAGCGACGCGGCGGCCGGGGCCGCAACGCCGGCAGACCGTTCGTCGTTGGTGAGGGCGAAGTGCATCCCCGACTGAGGCTTCGGCGCGGCGGGGGCCCTGGACGCAGGCGGGGCAGAGGAATCGGCCGAGTGGCCGGACGCTCAGCGTCCGGCCACCCAGAGGGCGCGATCGAGGTCGATGGCAATGGAACGCGGCCGAGGCAGACCTTCGACGAACGCGCGCACCGAGCCACCCACCAGGGCGGCCGCGGCCGCGGCAGCGTGAGACGTTGCCTCGTCGTCACA
>JBFJHN010000124.1:0-6516 GCA_041613275.1 Candidatus Krumholzibacteriia bacterium
CGGTCGAGGAGCAGCACGCCGCCGATGACGATGAGCGCGATGCCCCAGGTGGTGCTGCCGTTTCCGCGTGACGTCTGCTCCATGCCGATCGACCGAGCCCTCCGTCGACGCCGCTCTCCTCGCGTCTACGATACACGTTCCCGCGGGCTGCCGAAGACCTAGAACGCGCTCGACCAATCCACCCGCCAACGCAGGCGCATCTCGAGCAGCCAGCCGTCGTCGTCCAAAGCGGCACCCGAGCGCACCACGCGCGCGGCGGTGAGCGCCGTGTCCAGCGTTCCGAGACCGGTCGGCCAGCCCGTGCGTTGCCAGCCGAGCGCGTAGATGCGCTCGACGGCGCGCGCCCCCGTGATCCAGTCCTTGTCCTTCTGCAGCAGACCGAAGAATCCCAGGTCGACGCCGCGCTTGCCGTCGACGATGCCGTGTCGCGTTTGTTCGAAGAACACACGTACGTTCCCGGCGTGGCGAAGCGGCGGCGAAGACCAGGCCACGTACAGGCCGTCGGCGTTCGGCCCCAGCCAGTGTCCGAGAAGCTCGCCTTCGCTGAGGAACGCGCGCGTGGGATCCCCGTCCTTGTGGAAGTAGACCTGCGGGTCGAGATGCGCGTACTCGACGTCGAGATCGCTGCCCGCCCAGCCCAGCGGATTGCTCCAGCGCAGGCCGGCGAGCTGCGCGAAGCTCGAGATCGGCGTGTCCTCCGCCTCCGACGCCGCATCCAGAACGAAGACGCGATCGATCAACAGCTCGGCGTACAGCTGCACGGGGTGCAGGTCGACCACGACGTCGAGCCCCACCAGCTTCTTGTCGTCGGTTCCGGAGCGATCGAAGATGTCCTGCGTCATGGCCAGGAAGAACCCCACCGGGTTCGTGTAGGCGAGGTCGATGCCGCGGTTGCCGTAGGCGACCGCCTCGTACAGGCCCACGCGAAACGGCAGCGGCGGGCGCACCTCGACGCGGTGCGCGGCCACGTAGGCGCTGCCGCGCGCGCCGGTCTCGTCGCCACGCTGGGACTGTGCGAACAGGCTGGTGAGCACGACCCAACGCGTGCGCAGCTGCAGCGACAGGCCGTCGAGCGGGAAGGCGTTCTCGCTCAAGAACAGCGTTCCGCGTCGACCCGGGCCCCAGTGCCGGTCGCGCCTGCCGAACTCGGCGTGCAGCCAGCGATTGCCGTACCCGAGCACGGCGACATCGTTGCGCGCGCTGCCGTCGGTGAGCGTGTCGCGCAGATTCGGGGGCAGGTTGTCGACCCAGTCGTTGCCGCCCGGGCTGGGCGTGAGCGCGCTGTAGTCCTGGTAGAAACGCCATTGCGTGTAGAAGCCCTGGGGCAGCTCGACGTCGAGGAACATGTCGAAGAACGGGTCGCGTCGTGGACGGCGGTCGAGATCCGCCAGCGAATCGAGAGCGCTTCCCTGGCCGAAGAGCTGCAGGCCGCCTCCGTAGCGCCACAGCGAAGAAGGAGCGCCGGCGGAGTCCGCGCGCGTTGAAGGACGCGTGCGTTCGAACGAAACGAGCGCGCGTCGCAGGATGTCGAGCCGCCGCGCATCACCCGCTGCCAGCGGCTGGCGCTCGGCGTGCGCTTCGATCTCGCGCACGGCGTCGGCCAGATCGCTCGCGCGCACCGGCCGGGTCTCGAGGCCGGTCGACAGATGGCCGAGGGCGCGGAAGTGCTCCAGGTGCTCGTAGACGGCGCTCTCCACCGGGACCGGCAGCGGCGCGGTGGCGTGCGCCCCCTGCCCGGCGAGCGCCACGAGCGCGAGACACATGAGAGCTGTCTTGCGCACGGAGCCTCCCCCAGGATCGACCGCGTGGAGTCCGCGGCATTCTAGGAAGCACGGCAGCGCGAAACAACATTTAGAAGCGATGCAGCAAAGACACCGCGAGAGTCGGCGAAGCGGGTGTTGCGGGAAGCCCTTCAGTGCATGGCGCGCGTGTCGATCGATGCGGGCGCGCGGGCGCGTGTCCGGCGCCGCACGAACCCGACGACCTCGAGGATCGCATACGCCGGAAGGAGCACGAAAGCCACGCGCAGGACGAACAGCGCTGCGCGCTGCGTTCGTCGTGCGGTCCCCACCCCGACAAACGTGGCGTCGAGCGAAGCCACCTGGATCGACGGATAGAAACCCAGCAGGACCGCAGCACCATCGCAGAGGTACTTCTCCAGCTTGGGCGCCCCCAGCGGCACGTGCACGCGTTCCAGGAACGCAAAGTAGCGCCTCACGTCGGCCGCCGCGATCCAGCCCACCGTGGAGGTGTCGAGCAGGCTGTCGTAGAAGTCGGAGGTCGCGTCCTTCTTGGGGTTCAGACTGCGGATCGCGAAGTCTTCGACCGCCCCGGCGCCGAGGTGCTCGATGTCGAGCGCACGACCGCGGCTCGTCGGCAAGCCGCCCTCGAGGACGTCGACGATCCCCACCGCCGAGGTGCCGTTCGTGCGGTAGCGGGTGCGCACCACCGTATGGCCCGCGCCGTCGAGAAAGCTCCGTCGCGGCAGCACGTGCACGATCTGATAGTCGATGCCGAGCTCGCCCAGCGCGAACGCGGTGCCGAACACCAGGCTCGAGCAGTTGCCGACGCCTTCGCGCACGGCACGCTCGTACTTGGCACGCGGATCGACCTCGTAGAGGGTCGGAGTCTGGTCGACGTAGGGAATCGCGCCGACAAACGCGGCCACGTCCAAGGACGGACCCTCGGGGAGAATCTCGGCGACGGGAGCTTCGCGGATGACGGCGCACTTCTGGAACGCAAGCGGGCGGCGTGCCGCGATGGCCGCCGCCACCAGCGCCAGGACGAACACGATGACGGCAACGGATCGGATGAGGCGCACAAACGTCCTCCGGGAGCGCAAGCCTGTCGACTTTCTAGCGCTGCGCGCGCGCCCAGCGCAACAACCGTTGACGTTCGGCATCGCTCAGACGTGCCGGCGCATGCAGCCAGGTGTAGCTGCGAAGCGGCATCGTGCGTTCGAAGAGCTGCTTCTCGATGTCGTTGTAAGCCCAAGATTGGGCTTCGAGATCGAGCACCGGCCATTCGGAGAAGTTCAGATCCGCACGCCCGCGCTCCACGTGGCGCACGACCCACCACGACACCGGCGCCACGTAGCTGTACCAGGGCCAGCGCGTCTCGTTCGAGTGGCAATCGTAGCAGGCTCCGCGCAGAAGCAGCGCCACCTCCGCGGGCGGCTGCAGCGACGCGCCCACGGGCGGATTCGTGCGGCGCACGGGGACGAACTGCAAGCCGACGACAACGACGCCGACCGAAACGAGGGCTCGCCGCAGCCAGCGTGTGCGTCGTGCAACGGCACTCACGAGGTCGCGGCCTTCAGTTCGACTTCAGGCGCTCGAGCATCTGCTTCGCCCAGTTGTTGTCCGGCTCTGCCTGGAGCGCGCGTTGCACGCTGGCGATCGCTGCTTCCGTGTCGCCCTTCTGCGCGTACACCTGCCCCAGCATGAGATGTCCGAAGGCTTCGTCGGGGTTGGCTTCCGTAGTGATCTTCAGCACCGCGACGGCGCCGTCGAGATCGCCCTTGCGCGCGAAGTCCTCGGCGATCGGCGTGAGAGAGCGGCCGCTGAAGTCGTAGGCGCCCTTGCCGTAGTACTCCTCGCGCAGCGCGCGGTAGCGCTCGGCGGCGGCGGCGACGCCACCCTCTTCGATGGCTTCGTGCAGCACGTCCTGCAGCGTCTCGGGCTCCTTGATGCCGCGATGGCAGGTGATGCACGAGACCTTGTGCTCCGGCTCGTGCCCGATCTTGGGCAGCAGCGTGCCGTTGATCTCGTTGACCATCTGCATCATGACGCGCGCCACGCGCTTGTGCTCCAGATCGTCGGACGCGAAGTCGTAGCCCTCGAGAGAGTTGGGATCCTCACCCACGTGACAGAAGTTGCAGCGTTGACCCAGCGCTCCGGCGAAGTCGCGCATGATCCCGATGAGCTCGCCCTTGCCGATGTCCTTCGGCAAGACCTGAAGATTGGTGAACTCGTCTGGAATTTGCGCCGCAGCGCGGTCGGCGCCGGGCAGCGCCAGCGTAGCGCACAGAAGGGCGCATCCCAGGATGCTTCGAGCCGACGCTCTCATGGTTCCTCCCACGGTTGCCGGGGTCGTTCCAAGGGGCTTGCCTCCACCTACGAGGCGCTCGGAGGTGCGGTTTCGCGGGCGCGTGTCACGGAAATGTCACGCGAGACGCCCGTAGCGTGTTTCGGGGTCGGAACACTCTAGCACGCGCCGCCGCGCCCGAGCGCCGCGAACAGCGTGCCGATGCGTTCGAGCGCCGGCACCAGGATGTCGTGCGGCAGGCCGAAGCTCACGCGCACGAAGCGCTCGACGCCGAAGTGCTCGCCCGGGACGACGAGCACGCTGTGGTCGCGCCGCAGCCGTTCGACGAAATCCATCGAGCCCATCTCGAGGTCGTAGCCGAGAAACGCGATCGCAGCGGCATCGGGCGCAACGACGCGCACGGAGCCTTCCTGGGATTCGATCCAACGCTGCAGCCGTGGGAAGCCCTCGCGAATGTAACGGCGGGTTCGCCGAATCAGTCCGGGTCGCACGCGCGGCGAGAGCGCGAGCGCCGCGATCTTGTTGGAGAGCATCGTGGCCGCGAGCGTCATGTACTCGTGGCGCGCCCAGACGTCCTGCACCACGGGTGCGGGCGCGACCACCCATCCCAGCCGCAGGCCGGGCAGACCATACGCCTTGCTCAAGCTGCCGACGGCCACGACCTTGTCGTAGCGTCCGTAGAACGACGCGCATTCCTCTTCCTGCACGCGTTCCGCGCCGCGATACACCTCGTCGGCCAGGATCCAGGCGCCGGCGCGTGCCGCGACGCGCACCACGGCATCCATCTCATCCTGCGTCATGACGCGGCCGGTCGGGTTGTTGGGGTTGCACACGGCAATGAGCTTGGTGTCGGCCGACACCGCGTCTTCCAGCTCGGCCAGGTCGGGTGCCCAGCGATCGCGCTCGCGCAGGTGGAACGTCTTGACGCGCAGAGCGTGGTTTTGCGCGATGCCCCAGATCTGCATGTAGTTCGGCATCATGATGACGATCGCGTCGCCGGGTGCGAGGAGCGTCCGCATTGTGATGTAGTTGGCCTCGATGGCGCCGACGGTGACCAGGACGTTGTCGATGCCGGCACCGTCGTACAGCGCTGCGATGCGTTCTCTGAGCTCGGGCGTACCGTTCACGTGCGGATAGCCGAGCGGTGTGCGCACCACCTCGTCGAGCGCGTCGGGGTGCTCGGCAACGAGCTCCGCGAGCGCAACGGGATGAACACCGCTTTCCGAGAGATTGAACTCGACCGTCTGCTCGAAGCGCGACATGTAGCGCTCCATCGCGAACGGCTGGAACTCGCCCATGCTCGCCTTCCCCAATTCCGAGCCTCAGGAACGCGCGCCCTCGCCGCGGCCGCGCGTTCAGGATTCCGTCGTCCCACGTTCAGGCGGTGGATGCAGCATAGGGCCGCAGGCGCTCGAGGTCCACGCAGAACGCGGCCCGAACGCCAGGTTCGGGCCGCGTCTTCGGTTCGCGCACGGACGGTGAACGTTCTCTCAGGGACAGACCGTGTTCACGCCTTCGTGATCCCAACAGGCCTGCACGCCGTCGTTGTAATCCGGCACGGTGATGCTGCCGGAGCCGTCCGGATACCAGGTGATGTTCGACGCCAGATCGCTGCTGGCATCGAAGTGGTTCAGCTGACCCGAAGCCGGCGTTTCCTGGAACTCGAGAAAATCGCCTTCGTCGGGATGGCCGGGGCCGTTCACGGTGACGCGCAGGCGATTCTCCACCGGGCTGTCGTGGAACCAGTCGATGCGTGCCGTGCGGCGCCCCTCGGTCGACGCCAGGCTCACCGGCATCGCGCCGATGGGCTCGTAGAACTGCCAGTAGCCCTGGCTGTCGTCGTTCATGGACTCGCCTTCGAACCACACGAAGTGATCGAGCACGAGCTCGGGATCGTTGCTCGAGACCTCCAGGCGCCACGCGACGCGATCGGCGAGCGGCGTGCCGTAGAGGAAGATGCTGTACTCGACCTGCGGGTCGACGAAGATGTAGGTCCAAAGATACGAACCATCTTCCTGCGGCTGCGGCACGGAGTGCACCGCGAGCGCGAAGGCGGCGATGGGCTCCTCGAGCGCGTCGTACATCAGAAGCTGCACGAACAAAACGCGCACGACGGCGTTGATGAAGTGCGTGCGCTCGGCGCTCACGCCGTCGGATTCGGAGACCTTGCCCGACTTCACCGCACCGGGGTCGATGTCGCTGAGGTCCTCGGCGCTGAAGAAGCCCGGCTGGAACTGCATCGTGGCGAGGCTCGGGAGCGCAGGCGCTTCGGCCGCGTCGCCCGGTCCGGTGGGAGACTCGCTCTTCAAGCAGCCGGATGAGAACAACAGCGCGAGCGTCAGGACCGGCGCCCACACCACCCGTCGGATCGCGTGCTTCTTCGACATGAGATGTTCCTTCCTGAAGAGAGTCGGTGTGCCGTCGTGGCCAACCTGACCTCGCTCCAGCAGCTGTCGTTCCGCATGCGAC
>JBFJHN010000125.1:0-6503 GCA_041613275.1 Candidatus Krumholzibacteriia bacterium
CCTGATCGACGGATTCGAAGCCGACGAATAAGCTGATGCAGCCGGATCTCTTGGCCAGCCGGAGCAGCTTCTCGTCCTTGCAGATGAGCTCCAGCGACGCCTGGCTCCCCCACTTGATCTTGAGCGGGATGAGCGCCTCGAACAGCTCGTAGGCGTACTTGTGCGACAGGAAGATGTTGTCGTCGACGAAGAAGAACAGCTTGCTCGGGTAGCGGCGGATCTCCTCGACGACGTGCTCGACCGGTCTCGTGCGGAACGTGCGCCCATACATGAGCGTGACCGTGCAGAAGTTGCAGCCCAACGGACAGCCACGGCCGGTCTGAGCCACCATGGCGTTCAGCGTGGTCCCGGTATCGCGGAACAGGTCCTTGCGAGGCATCGGCAGATCGGCCAGATCGATGAGCTTCGTCGTGTTGTACACCGGCTTCAACCGGTCCGCGTGGAAGTCGCTCATCAGATCGTCCCAGATCATCTCGGCCTCGTTGACCACCACCGAGTCGAAGTGCTGCAGGCACTCGTCGACCATGAAGGAAGCATGGCTGCCCCCACAGATCACACGAACGCCCTTCTTCCTGAAGTGATCGGCAATCCAGTACCCGCGCGGCGCCTGGCAGCTCATCATCGTCACGCCAACCAGGTCGGCCGGCTCGTCGAGATCGAGGCGTTCGAACTCTTCCTCGATGATTCGAATGTCGTCGAAATAGGGTTCGGCCAACGCGGCGAGAACGGCGAGGTTGAGATGGTGGACGTGCTTGCCCTTGACGCCCTGGACTTCCAGGCCTGCCGGCGCGATCAGCAGCAGCTTCATGCTTGCGCAACCTCCGGGCTGCGTGCGGCACGATGGCCGCCAACCTCCTGCAGCAGGGCTCTCGACTTCTGGACCGTCGACTGCAGGGCAGCTCCTCGTAGCAACGTTGGCATGTTCGACAGGAGGCTCGCTATGGGCCTTTGGTCCAACATCATCGGCGGGCGATGCCTCGGTCGATGGCAGTCTGGATGGCGTCCAGGAGCGCCTGGCTGTCGAAGGGCTTGCGCAAGATGTCGGCGCCCGTGGCGCGGACGCGACGCTCCGTCACGATGTCCTCGGCGTGGGCCGTGATGAAGACGACGGGGATCTCGTGCCCCGTGTCCCGGAGCTTCTGGTGAAGCTCCGGACCCGTCATGGCGGGCATGCGAATATCGAGGACCAAGCAATCGGGCGTGCGCTTGTTCATTGCCGCGAGAAAGTCGGCGCCAGAAGCATACGTCTTTACGTCCATGTGCGAGGCCGCCAGCAGGCGCGCGAGCGCCTTGCATACGGAGGGGTCGTCATCGACGACAGCAATGAAGGGGCGTTGTGTCATGCAATCGACTATGGGCGCGTGTGGGAAGAGGTGATATGGGACCTTGGTCCCCCGTGCGGGACGTTCAGGGCTCAGGAGGCTTGAGATGCCGTACGCGGCTCTTACGGACCTTGGATTCCGAGCTTTTCGCACAAACGCACCAGCTCGGCGACTGATTGCACCTGCATCTTCCGCATCATCCGACCTCTGTGGACCTTGATGGTCTTTTCAGAAGTGCCCAGATCGGCCGCGATCTGCTTGTTGAGCTGTCCGGTGATGACGTGGCGCAGCACTTCGTGCTCCCGTGGCGTGAGCGTTGCAATCCTTTCCTCGATGTCGTGACGTGCCTCGTCGTCTTCGAGCTGTTGGCGGGCCGATGCCAGCGCGCGATCGATGGCTGCCAGCAGATCTTCCGCGTCAAAGGGCTTGGACAGGAAGTCGGTGGCCCCCGCCCGCATGGCGCGGACGCTGGTTGGAATGTCGCCGTGGCCGGTGATGAACACGATGGGAAGTGCGCGGTCGGCTTCGGCGAGAGATTCTTGCAGCTCGAGGCCATTGAGGTCGGGCATCTTGACGTCCAGGACGAGGCAGCGAACGCCGCCCTGCGGCGCCCGATCCAGAAACTCGCGCGCCGAGGCGTAGGTCTCCACCTGGTAACCCGCCGTTTGCAGCAGCCGCGTCAGGCTGCGGCGCACGGAAGGCTCGTCGTCGACGACGCACACGGTGGCATTGCTCATCGCCGCGCCTCCTCCAGGATAGGAAGCTCGAACCAGAACGTCGCGCCGCGCGCGGGATTGTTGGTCGCGCCAACGCGTCCGCCGTGCGCCTCGACGATGGAGCGGCAGATTGCCAGCCCGAGCCCCATGCCGTGCGGCTTCGTCGTTACGAAGCGGTCGAAGATCCGCTCGATGCTCTCGTCCGGCACCCCGACGCCCGAGTCGGCCACCGAGACGCGGACGGCGCGTTTCTCGCCGGTTGTCGTGCGCACGATCAGCTTGCGGTCAGCGCTCGCCGTGTCCTTCATGGCGTCCAGGGCGTTCATGACGAGGTTCAGCAAGACCTGCTGCAGCTGGATGCGATCACCGTGCACGTGCAACGGCGTCTGCGAAGGCTCGAGCACCAGGCTCACGTTCTGCAAGATCAGTTCTCCGTGCACGAGATCGGCCACCTCGGCAACGAGGTCGTTGACGTCCAGCGTGACGGGCTCGGAGACTTCCTTGCGCAAGAGAGCGCGCATGCGCCGAATGACTTCTCCTGCGCGCTGATCGTCCGCTTCGATGTCGTCGAGGATCTCACGAATCTCGCCGTTCGTCGCTCCCGCCGCCAGCAAACGCTGGGCCGCCTGCGTATTGCTCAAGATGGCGGCAAGCGGTTGATTGATCTCGTGCGCCAAGGAGGCGGTCAGCTCCCCCATCGTGGCCACGCGAGTCGTGTGCGCGAGTTCCTGGCGGCGCCGCAGGACCTCGCGTTCGGCTCGCCGCCGGCGCACGCTCTGGAGCACGAGCGCGAGGATCAGACCGCTCTGCACCAGGAACACCGCGGTGGCGGCGCCGACCCATCGCGCATGCTGTTGCCACAGCGAAGGGGGCGCGGACAGCACGATGCTGCCCGTGGGAAGGTGCTTCTCACGCACGCCCCAGCGTCGCATCTGCTGCCAGTCGAAGATGGGTTTCGCCGCGAGAGCCCGTACGGGCGGCATCTCGTCCGCGCTTTGGCGCGCGAACACCTCGGCGATGAGCTCGGCGGTTGCTTCGGCCATGTCAGAGGTCGGTGTGGTCACGGCACCCACGACGCCGTGTCCGACGAACGCGTCGAGCGCCGCATAGATGGGCGCTCGCGAGACGCGAGCCATGTGCTCGGTCAGCGCGTGCAACGGCAAGCTGCCGGTTGCACCAATTCCGAGGGCCGACTGATAGACGACGAGGCTGTTGTCGGGAAGGTGCGCGAGCCGATCGAGGAGCTCCGGGATCGGCTTGCTCGTGAGGTGTTCGAATTGAACCGGAAAATCGCTTTCACGGAAGTCCGACCAACCCATGAGCGTGCGTGCCGGGTCGAGCGGCGCCGCCTCGCCCACAATGAACACGTTTCGCGTGCCGGGATGAAGCTGGAGCGCCAAGCGCAACGTTTCGGGCCCGTCGAACCGAGCGCGGACTCCGGTCACCTTCACGCCATGGTCCGCGTGCAGGAACGCGTCGATGTCGATGGCGGCGAAGACGATGGGCGGCTGGTCGAACAGCTGCGAGTGAAAACTCAGGCAGAAATCGAGGCTCGGAGGCGCAAACGCGACGATCACGTCGGGCGGCTGCTCGCCATACTTGGTCAGCAGAAAGTCGAGCGTGCGTTCCTGATGTCGGTCAGGAAAACGGACCTCGTCCAGAAACTCGCTGTAGTACTCGACGGGATCCCAGGACGCCGACACCAGCGCCTGGCGCAGGCCCTCGTCGAAAACGACGTTGGCACGCAGAAGCCGCTCGTCCGAATACAGAACGAGGACACGACGGTGGGCGGGCTCCGGCGGCCCCGGACTCGCGCGAGATGCACTGGGGGAAGCACCCACCAAGGCGCTCACGAGTCCGCAGGCCACGGCGCCGCGCAGTGCCATTCGCTGTGCACACGCGAGGGGCACGCGAGCCTTCACAAGATTTCTGAACGATGTCATCCAAGCCAACATGTCGACACATTATACCGTCGTGGACCGAATTCCCATGCGCAAGCTACGACGCCGCAGCCTGATGGCGCGTGCGAAGCGCAGCGACGAAGCTCTCGCCGTCACGACGTCCCAGATCGTAGGTCGCCTGGATGGCGTGCGGACTGGTGTAGTCCCACGTATCGACGCGTATACGTTGCGATGGCTGGACGTACGTGCGTTCGTCGTCATGTGGAATGGCCCGCGGCGGGTAGAGGCGCGTCAACAGCACCAACGTGGGTAGGTCTAAAGCGTCAAGCGCCTCCACGGGTGCGCTATCGACCAGGCAACCGTCCAGCACCAGGCGCTCGCCGCGCCGGTAGACGGCGGTGAACGGCGGAGTACACGACGACTGAAGGATGAGATCGGCAACCTCCTCCGGTGTCGTGCAGCTGCGCACCGAGACGATTTCCGGCGCGAAACCGAGCCTGCGCCCAAGCCGGGGGTGCACATGCGGTGGCAGCACCTGCTCGGCCTTGGACGCAATCAGGCCGGCCAACACACCCGTGCGCGCCCCCAGCCAGACCGGCACGCGCGAAATCAGAATGCGGACGTCGGGCCCTGCATGTAGACGGGCGAGCGCGGTCGCGTCGAGGTTCTCGAGAATCGTCTCCCGGTAGATGCTCTCGTGGGGGAAGACCGGCCGTCCGAACAGGAAGTTGCCGGGGTAGGCGTTGCGCGCGTTCTGGGCCGCACGGCGCTTGAAGTACCGCAGGCTGCGTTCCATGACGCCCGCGAACACCATGCAGGCCACCGCGGCTCCGGCGCTCACGGCAGCGACGCTTCGTGGCTGAAGAGCGAGCGCCGTCGCGACCGTTTCCCAGAAGCCGGCCTGCCAAAAACAGCGACAACCGCCGCCGGCAAACGCCACAGATCTATAGCGGTTCGGTGTGGCCATTCGAGACCCCAGCCCAGCTCGATTCCAAGTCCAATGGAAGCGTAACGCGTGCGAGCGAGCACGGGAAGGGGCCTCCGGACCGTGCCAGGAGGCCTCTGGGAGCCGGAAAACAAAAGACTTCGCCCACAGGAACGAAAGATGCTATCTTCGGGGTGCAGATGTCGTTGGTCGCTAGGTGAAACCACTCCCGACGCGAAGAGATCTTCCGAGCCTCCCGAGTCTTCGCCCAGTTCCCAGTCACACCTTGCATGGGGACCATCCGGTCCACCCTCATTTCATGAGGGCCGTTTTTCTGCGCATGCCGCTTTGGCATGCAAAAAAGAGGAAGATATGTCCAAGAAGATCTATGTGGGCAACCTGCCCTTCAGCTCTACCGAAGACCAGCTCCGCGACCTGTTCTCGCAACACGGCACGGTTACATCGGTCAACCTGATCACGGATCGTGAAACCGGCCGGCCGCGCGGCTTCGGATTCATCGAGATGGAGAGCGGCGCCGACCAGGCGATCGAGCGGCTCGACAACCACGAGCTCGAGGGTCGCAATCTGAAGGTCAACGAAGCGCGCGCGCGCGAGGCCGGACGTGGCAACGGCGGCCAATCGCGCTGGTAGGTTCTCGACCTCGGGTGACGGCGCACTCCTGATGGAGTCGCCGCCCTCGAGGGCAACGGAGTCGGGCCCGGTCGTTCGACCGGGCCCACCCTGTACACCGTCGGAATGGGAGAAGCATGGCACGACGCGGCGCCAGCCACAGTTTCAACAAACGTCAGAAAGAGCGAAAAAGAAAAGAAAAAGCAGAACGAAAGAGTCAGCGGCGTCTCTTGAGAAAGCAGCAGGCAGCTGACCCTGCGGGCGCGACGACCGAAGACGCGGCATCGGAGTTGGATGTCGACACGGTCGAATCGGACGCCGAAACGGTCGAACCGAGTGGTTTGACGGAAGACCCGCCGCACCCGAATGGAAGCGGGTAATGGGTCGTTCGCGAGATCGAGCCCGGTTCTGAGGGTGTGCTGATCATGCGAAGAAGTTTGATTCTCAAACCGCTGGAAACAGAGCCCTCGCGTGGGGCTCCGAGTCGAGCGCGAGTCCACCGCAGGCTGCGCTCTCGAGACATCGAGGCGTTGCGGCGCCTGCTCGCACGCGGGCCGCTCACCATCCCGCAGGCCTACGATTGCGGTCATTCCCACAACGAAACGACCGGCCACGGAATGAATCGACTCGTGGCGGCCACTCTCGTGACTTTCTACGGCTGGAACAACGACGACGAAGACGCGCTGTGGAAGATCACCGAACGCGGCAAGAAGGCCCTCGACGAGAGGGACGCCCGCCGCGGCGAAAGCTCACCCCGCTGATCGCGTTCCCCGACGGACGGACGACCTCACGGACGCACGCCGTTCCGGCGGCCCCTTGGGGGCCCGGGGCGCCCAGGCAGCCCGGGCGCGCGGTCAGCGCACGGTGACATAGTCGAGAAGATCGAGCGACTCGAAGACGGCGCGCAGGCCCTCGGACAGCCCGCTCAAGACCACGTCGCCGCCGGCATCGCGGTAGTCGCCCACGGCGGCCACGATGCTTCCGATTCCCGTGCTGCTGATGAAGTCGA
>JBFJHN010000126.1:0-6472 GCA_041613275.1 Candidatus Krumholzibacteriia bacterium
CCACGACGTGTGCCCCGTTCGAACGCGCTGACAAAGCCAAGAAACACTCCCGCTGCGGGAGCGGCGACGGGAAACGTGGAAGGGTCTTCGCTCCACGCGAAGAGCAGATTGGTCGCGGCGGCGTCACGCGAGCGACCGCGAGAGCATGGATGCTCGAGCAGCGAGCGTGCCGAGAGACGAGCGGGCAGGAGAGCCCGCGAGGAACGTCCGCCAAGACCAATCTGCCGAGCGCGGTCTAGCCTCGGTTGCTGGACTCCTCCACCTCGACGCCTTCCATCTTGTAGCGTTCGAGATCGAACGGCAGGCCGATCATGGTGGTCACGGGCAGCAAGACCCACCACTCGTCGTAGCGGCCGCGCACGAACGTGTGCAACCCGTTGGGGTCGCGTCGCGCAACCTCGATGCCGGAGAGCCAGCCGTCTTCGCCGTACAGGTCGACGCGCCACTCGATGGGGTCGACGACGGCGGCGGCGGGCTGCGAGTCGGGGAACTCGACGATCTTCATGGACATGAGATCCTCGAGCATCAGCTGGACGCGGCCGGGATCCAGCGCCAGCGTGGTGTCGTGCTGGACGCTGTGGGCCACCTGCCAACCACTCAAACCGCGGCGCACGACGGCGAAAGAGTCGGTGGGTGAGCTGACCTCGAACCGGGTCACCTGCGCGACGTCGAACTTCGGGAAGACGTTGCGATCGCGATAGTCGCGCGTGAACTCCACGAACGTCTTGACGGCAGCGTCGGCCGCTTCGAAGACCTCGGGCTTGTCTGGGACCATGGCGTAGTACGTGCCCTCCCCGCGCGCGAAGCCGAACACGACGTCGCCGAGCACCCGCTCGCCCTCGCCCTCCAGCACGACGCTCATCCTTCGCGATCCCAGTCCGTACTTGTCGAGCGTTTCCTTGTTCTCCGCCGCCACGCCGACGGCGCTCAGCTTGCAGAACGTGCGCACGACGTTTTCCATCTTCAACGGATCGATGCGCCAAGGGTTGCGGTTCTCCGCTTCCCAGCCGCGCTGCGGGTGACGTGCGACAGTCAGGCTGCCGGCGTTGATGGTCCTGAACCGCATGCGCTGAACGGCGGCCGGCGAGGTGTCGATCATGCGTTTGTCGCGCCAGCCGAAATCGCTGGTCAAGGCGTAGGTCAGCAGCGACGAAGTCGTGAGGACGACTTCGTCCGAGTCGTCCACCAAGGCGTATACCAGCGTCTGCAGCGGATTGATCCGACCGAAGCGCAAACGCGTCGAGCTGCCGTCGCTGGCCTCCAGATTGACCTCGGCGGCGGGGTGATCGAGTCCGTAACGTGCCAGGTTCTCCTCGCCGACACGTTCTTCGATGCGCGCGGCGCGCAGAGTGTCCAGGAACGTGTGGATGCGCCGGGGATCGGTCGGCGCCGAGATCGGATGGGTGACGACCCAGATGTCGCCGCGGCGCTGCAGCTGGATCAGGCGCCCCGAGAACGCGAAGCGCATGGAATCGAAGTCAGTCGCCTTCACCAGACGTGCGAGCTTGTCGCGCTCCGTGGCGCGCTGCGCGCTCTGGCGTTCCGAGTAGAACAGGTACGCCGCGAGACCTGCGGCGATGACGAGCGTGATCAACGTTCCCCGGAACTTCATGTCCACCTCGAAGCTGCGACTCGCCGTCCAACGAGAACGGCCCCGTTCAACCCCGCGCGCGCCGGCGCAGCGTCGTCACCAGACCCGCCAGGGCCACAAGACCCGGCAGCACACCGATCGAAAAGATATGCAGGACGCGTACCTGCGCGAGCGTCATCGAGACCGAGCGGCTCACGCCACGCTTCGGGCGCAGCGCGATGAGGTCCTCGTCTTCGGTCAGCCAGGCAACGCAGTTCAGGAACAGGTTGCCGTTGCCCATGTCGTTGAAGCTCTGGTTGCTGGCGAACTCGGAGTCGCCGAAGACGACGACGCGCGCCTCGGTGGTCGCGGCCCGCCCCACGCCCTCGAGGGTGCGCTGGCTGACCACCTCGTCGCCGCCGAAGCGCTCCACCGCCGGGTCGAGCTCGGCATCGACGCCGGACATCTCCAGGCGTGATGCCATGGCGAGCGACACCGGCCCCGACAGATCCTTCTCGTCGAAGCTCACGTTGCGGTTGAAGACGTCGGTCTCCGCCCAGCTCTGCGCGCTGGAGAACAGCAGCTCGGCCGTCTCGGCGGCGCCCTGGTACAGCTGCAGCTTGCGCACCGAGCGCGAGTCGAGGAAGTAAGTGGGCTGCCGGAACTGCTTGACGATCGGATGGACTCCGTAGCGGTTGACGAGCGGCGTCGTGGGACCGCGCCCCAAGAGCTGCCCCGTCGGGCTGGTGTCGACCACGCGGTCGACGCCGACCAGAATGCCCCACACACCCAGGTAGCCTTCGAGGTTGCTCTGAAAGCGCGGATCCAGCAGACAGAACAGACGGCCACCGCGCTGCATGTAGCGACGAATCGCCAGGATCTCCTGCTCCAGGAGGCCCGATTTCGGGCCGGCGACGACGAGGACGTTGCAGTCCTGCGGCACCTCGGGGTTTTCCGCCAACGAAAGCTCGAACACGTCGTAGTTCTCGCGCCCGAGCGCGCCGCGCACGGTCGCGTAGCCGAAGACGCCTTTGTCCTCCAGGCTCTTCTCGCCGTGACCGGTGAGGAAGTAGATCTTCTTCTGCGTCGGGCGCGAGGCGCGGATGAGCGCGTTCGTGATGTCTTCCTCGCTGAACGTGCGCAGCCGCACGACCTTGTCGCTGGCATCGAAGACCATCGTGCCCAGCTCCGACACACTGAAGCGATCGGCGAGCTCGGGATTCTTGTTGAGATCTTCCAAGTGCACGTGGATGCCGCGGTTGCGGCGCGAGTACTCGTTCAAGAGGTCGCGCACGGCTTCGCGCTCGCCGCGTTCGTAATAGACGTAGATGTCGATACGCTTGCGAATCCCCTGCAGCACGTTCAACGTCTTCTGAGACAGCGTGAACTCGCCCGTGGACGAAAGGTCCCGTCTCCACGCGTGTCGGTCCCCGAGGAAGCCCACCATGACCAGGATCATGAGGACCAACATCGAGAGCACGACCGCGTTCATGCCATAACGCGTTGAGCGCTTCAGCATGTACTCGTGGATGCCGCGCCACGAAACCACCACGGCCACGGCCCAGACGACGGCACCGGCGCTCAGCAGCCCGGTGGGCCAGCCGCTCAGGCCGCCTCGCGTCGCCGACAGCACACCCGCGACCGCCAGGAGCACGACGCCGAAGCCGAACAGTATGGCGAGACGGTGTTTCATGCTCCCTACCGGTACTTCAGAGATTCCAACGAACGCATGGTCAAGAACAACCCGAAGACGATGAAGCAGACGTAGTACACCAGGTGCTTGGTGTCGAACACGCCCTTGGTGAAGTCCTCGAAGTGCGTCACCAGAGATAGCTCGTTGAGCCAACGGCCGGCCATGGACGACGGATCGCCAATGAGGCCGGCGAGCCAGAGCAACAGCGCCGCCCCGAGGCCGCCGACGCCCGCCACCACCTGGCTGCGGGTCAAAGACGAGATGAACATGCCGACCACCAGGAACGATTCGCCCTGCAGCCAAACGCCGAGGTAGCCCACGAACACGCTGGGCGCGTGCGGATCGCCGTACAGGAACAGGCTGCCCACGATCGCGAAGCTCAGAACCAAGAGCAGCACGAAGAAAGTGCTCGCCGCCATGAACTTCCCCAGCACCACGGAGCGTTGCGACACCGGCGAGGTCAACAGCAGCTCCATCGTGCCGGCGCGATGTTCCTCGGCGAAGCTCCCCATCGTGAGGAACGGCAGCACGAACAACGTCACCGCGCCGAGCGTTCCCATGAAGCGGCGGAGCAGGTACTGATGGACGTCCGCGGGAGTGGCCTCCTGCCCCATCGACAGCATCTGCTCGCGCAGATAGGCGTCGAACGACAGATAGTTCCGCAGCAGCGTGATGAAGAAGAGCCCAACGACGACCACGAACACCGTGGCCGCCACGTAGGCGATCGGAGACGTGAAGTACGCACGGATCTCACGCGCGTAGATGGCGGCGAACCCTCTCAAGCGGCCTCCACCTCCGAGCTCACCACACGCAGATAGATCTCCTCGAGGTTCGTTTCCTGCGTGCGCAGCTCCAACAGCTTCCAACCTTGCTGCACCACGAAGGCGGCCACGCGATGCCGCGCCTCTGGGCCACGCTGACACACGAGCCGGTACCGACGCGTGCCGTCTTCGGGCAGCGCTTCGAGGCTGTGCACGCCTTCGAGCTGCGCGAGCTGTTGGAGCACGTCGCCGGGAGCCTGCAGCTGCACGAGCAGCGTCTCGCGGTCGGGCCCCTGCGCGGCGAGATCGCCGAGTCGCTGCGACAGTACGATGCGCCCCTGGTTGATGATGATCACGCGTCCGCAGGTCATGCTCACCTCGGGCAGGATGTGCGTCGACAGAATGATCGTGTGCTCTCCGGCAAGATCGCCGATCAGACGCCGCACCTCGACCACCTGCTTCGGATCCAGGCCCGACGTCGGCTCATCGAGAATCAGGATCGGCGGCCGGTGCAGGATGGCCTGCGCCAGGCCCACGCGCTGGCGGTAGCCCTTGGACAGCTTCCCCGTGATGCGATGTTGAACGTCGCCCAGCCCGCAGCGTTCCACGGCATCTTCGAGACGTGCGCGCCGCTGCGAGCGCGGCACCCCTTTGATCCGCGAGACGAACTCCAGGTACTCGCGCACGCGCATGTCGAGATACAGCGGCGGCGACTCCGGCAGGTAGCCGATGCTGCGCTTGACCTCTTCCGCGTTCTCGAACACGTCGTAGCCCGCGATGCGCGCGGTGCCCGAGGTCGCCGGCTGGAAGCAGGTGAGGATGCGCATCGTCGTGGTCTTGCCGGCGCCGTTGGGCCCGAGAAATCCGACGGTCTCACCCTGTTCCACGGTGAAGCTGACGCCCTCGATGGCACGCTTGCCGGGGTACTCCTTGGTCAGGTTCTCGGTGACGATCACGTCTTACGCTCTCCTGAGTTGCGAACGGACCGAGACGGGCGCGTCGCGCTCGACGACGCGGTGCCGGGGCACGTGAAGTGTGGATGGAAGCGACCGGCAGCACCCCACACCGTCTGGGGCTTCCGCGGTCCCGACGGTTCGACGGTCTCGATGCAGACATTATAGGGGACTTCTGCGCAGTGCCCCAACCCCGTGGCGCCCCCTGGCGCGCCCCAGCATGGTCTCGCTACAGCACGGGCGCGATACCGCGGTCGTGCGTTATATTTGCACTCGACGACAGGCCGGCGACGAAGGCGCTGCGCCCCGGGCGGCCCAGGCCGCTCCGGTCGATCCCGCGTTCGGGCCAGCGAGGAGACCCCAGCTGTGAACACGATCGCCAGCTTGCACGTCGACGCCGGACGTGTGTACGGCACCTCCGAGCGCCGCGTCCTGCACCTGCTGCGAGGCCTGCGCGAGCGTGGGCACCGCGTCCTGCTTTGCGCTCCCCAGCGGGCTTCCCTGTTCGAGCGCGCCAGAGCCGCCGACGTCCCGTGCGAGCCTCTCACGCTGCGCAGCGGCATGGACTTCCCTTCGGCCGTTCGGCTCGCGCGGCTGGTGGGCCACGGGGAGTGGGACCTCGTCCACGCGCACGACGCACAGAGCCACAGCATCGCGCGCGCCGCGCAGGGAATCTCCACCGAAGCCGCGCTGTGCAACAACCTGTTCGTCACCCATCACGCGGTCACCGACGAGGGTGGCACCACGAGCCACATGCGCTACGCCAACAACGGCGTCCACCACATCGCCGCTTCCAGACAGGTACGCGACGCCCTGGTCCAACGTGGCGTCGAAGCCGCGCGTATCGCGGTCATCCCGAACGCCGTCGACCTCGAACGGCTGCGCGCCGCGGACGCCGCGGATCCGTGGGGGCTGCGCGAGCGCGGGGTGCGGGTCATCGGCACGGTCGGAGAGCTCACGCGTGAGAAGAACCCCACGGTGCTGCTGCAGGCGTTCGCAACCCTGCGCAAGCAGATGCCGAACACCCACCTGCTGGTCGTGGGCTCGGGCCCGCTGAACAAGTCTCTGCGCAAGCGCGCAGCGGAGCTCGGCCTGGCCGATGCGGTGACGTTCGCGGAAGGCTCGGACGAGCCCGCGGCAGCGTACGCGGCGCTCGACGTCTTCGCACAATCCTCGGACGTCGAAGGGCCGTGCACCGGCATGCTGGACGCCATGGGCGCCGGCAAGCCCGTGGTCACGACCGCCGCCGCCGGCGTGCTGAACCTGGCGCGCCACGGCAGCTCGGCGCTCGTCGTGCCGCCGCGCGACGCCGACGCCCTGGCGCAGGCGCTTGCGCTCGTCCTTCAGCAGCCGGAGCTGGCTTCGCGTCTGGTCGAGGGCGCGCGCCTGGTCGCCGAAGAGCACTCCGTGGACCACATGATCGATGCGACGCTGGCAACCTATCAGCGGCTCGCGAGCGCCCACTCCTCATGATCCCCTTCGTGAAGATGCACGG
>JBFJHN010000127.1:0-6472 GCA_041613275.1 Candidatus Krumholzibacteriia bacterium
AAGTCTTCGGGCAGGTAGATCTTGACCTTGGGATTGACCTCGAGCAGGTAGTCGAATCCTGAAACATGATCCGCATGGGCGTGCGAGCCCACCGCGAAATCGACCTCTCGAAGATCCACACCCAGCGCCTCGACGTTGCGCTTGAAGATATCGGCGTTGGTGCCCGAGTCGAACAGGATCGTTGTACCGTTGTACTCGACGAGCGCCGAGAACCCGAAGTCGAAAATCGTCCCGTCGGACTCCTGCCCGATGGCGTCGTAGAGGTTGAGGATTCGATTCTGCTGCGCGAGGGCCATCGAGCTGGGAAGAAGCAGGCTCAGGCTGAGCACGAGCATGCGAACAGAGATGGACATCGTTCTTCCTCCCGTTGCGCCGAGTCTGTCTGAGCAAGGAAGGACGATCGCGCCCTCCCGCCCTCTCCATCGGTGACGCTTCCGCCCTACCGCATGATCAGGATGCGGTAGGTCATCACGCCCCACATGGCGAAGCCGAAGGTGGTCTTGATGAGCGCGCCGAAGACCTTGCCGAAGAACGCGGCGCGACCCGAGCGGAGCGCCACGTCCATGCGTTGCCAGGCGATGTACTCGAGCGCGACGGCGCCTGCGAAGGCGCCCAGGAAGCCGCCAAGGACCGCACCGAGCGGAGGAATGATGGAAGCGCAGCTCAAGGCGCCGACGATGCCGCCGACGAAGGCGCCGCTTACGCCCCAACGCGTCGCGCCGCGCTTGGCCGTGTAGCCCACGCCCACGAAGAACTCGAACGCTTCGGCGACGCCGGCGAAGGCGGCGAGCGTGAGCAACGTCCACCAGCCGATGGGGTCGAGACCGGTGACCAGCGCATAGATGAGCGCCAGACCAAGGAGGATCCAGTTGGCGGGGAGACCGATGGCGTGCAGCAGCAGCACCGCGGCAGCGATGGCGAGAAAGAGGACCTGAGCCGAGATCACGAGGAACTCGGTCACGACGTCACGCGGCTTTCTTGGCCTCGCGCAGAGCCTGTCGCTTCTGCCAGACGACGACGAGAGGCGCCGCGACGAAGATCGACGAGTAGGTTCCGACCAGGATACCGATGGCCAGGACCCAGGCGAAGTCGTGAATGACCGTGCCGCCGTAGATCAACAGCGCGAGCAGGACGAACATCGTGGTGACACTCGTGAGCAACGTACGCGACAGCGTCTTGTTGATGCCGGTGTTGAAGATGCTCTCGTTGCTCTCGCGCCGCTGCTTGATCTTGAGCTCCTCGCGGATGCGGTCGAAAACGACGATCGTGTCGTTCACCGAGTACCCGACGAGCGTCAGCAAGGCCGCCACGATGCTGAGCGTCATCTCCTTGTTGAAGAGCGAGAACAGCCCCAGCGTGACGATGACGTCGTGGAAGACGGCGACCAGCGTGGCGAGTGCGTAGCGCAGCTCAAATCGCCAGGCCACGTAAACGACGACGAGAAGCATGGCCAGCAGCACGGCCTGCAGCGCAGCGAGCCGGAGCTCGCTTCCGACCTTCGGACCCACGGACTCCACCGCGCGCAGGATGACGGTGTCCGAGGCGAACTCCGCACGCAGACCATCCACGATACGCTGCGACGTCGTCTTACCGACGGTCGTCGTGTCCGTGGCCGCGGTCTGCTCCAGAGCTTCCGTCTGCACGTGGATGAGGAACTCGTTGTCCTCGGCGCGACCGATCTGCTGGATGTTGCGGTTGTCGAAACCCGCCGCGGCGACGGCATCGCGCACACGGCCGATGTCGACCCCACCGCTGGCGGACTGGACCGCAACCTCCACCTGCACACCACCCGTGAAGTCGACACCCATCCGGATGCCGCCACGCAGCGCCATCGACGCCAGGCCGACGAGGATGACGGCGAGGGACAGCACAAACGCCGGCCGGCGCCGGCCAATGAAGTCGATGTTGGTTTCGCCGATCACACGCAGCATGGTGGTCCTTTGCCTTCCGACGGGCTCGCGAGCTTCAGATGCTCAGCTTGTTCAACCGCCGGCGATGCGTGATCGCATCGAAGGCGAAGCGGGTGACGAACAGCGCCGTGAACATGGACGCCGTGATGCCGATGCACAGCGTCACGGCGAAACCCTTGATGGGACCGGTGCCGAGCGCCAGCAGAACGATCCCTGCAAACATCGTGGTCAGATTCGAGTCGATGATGGCCGACAGCGCGTTTTTGTAGCCGGCCTCGACCGACGCGGTCACGGTCTTCGCCTTGCGCAGCTCTTCGCGAATGCGCTCGAAGATGAGCACGTTGGCGTCGACCGCCATCGCCACGGCCAGCACCAATCCAGCGATGCCCGGCAGCGACAGCGCCGCGCCCAGCGTGGCCATCGCGGTGAGGACGATGACGAGGTTCATGCAGACGGCCAAAGACGCCAGCAGGCCGGCAAACTGGTAGTACACCAGCAGGAACAGAATGGTCAGTCCCAGACCGACGAGCGCCGCGGTCAAACCCCGGTTGAGCGAGTCCTCGCCCAGCGTGGGGCCGACGGTGCGTTCCTCGACGATGTTGAGGTCGACGGGCAACGCGCCGGCGCGCAGCACGATGGCCAGGTCGCGCGCTTCCTGATCGCTGAACGCGCCGCTGATCTGGCCCTCGCCGCCGGGAATGCGCGAGCGAATCGACGGCGCCGACTTCACGACGTCGTCCAGAACGATGGACAGCTGCTTGCCGAGGTTGTCGGCGGTCAGACGCGAGAACTTGCGCGCGCCGCGACGGCTGAGCGTGAAGTTGACCAGCATGCGTCCCGGACGGTCCTGATCGGGACCGATGCGCGCATCGGTGAGCTGCTCGCCCGACAGCTCGACACGCGAACGCACGAGGTACAGAAGCCGCGTGGGCAAGCCATCGGCGGTGCGCGGCGCGTCCTCGCTGCTCCAGAGGAACTCGACCGGCTCGCCCGCGGCGCGCCGAATCGCCGTACGCACGTCCTCGCGACGCACGAGCTCGCTGACGCGCTCGACGCGGTAGCCATCGTCGGGGATGTAGAGCGCGCCGTTCTGGAAAGCGACGGCAAGCGCGCTGAACGTGTTCTCATCGGTTTGCGGCGTTGCTGGTGTGGGGGTCCCGCCAGGGAGATCGGCCAAAAGGCTGTCCGCCGTACCGGTGTCGACCGTGTCTCCGGTGGCGAGCTGCTGCTCGCTGCGCGAGCCTTCGTCGGCGTCGGGGGAATCGTCCGCGGCGGTGGTATCGGCGTCCGCCGACTCCGTGGTGTCGACTTCGGCTTTCCCCGCCAGCATGTCGTCGATGGCCTTAACCACGCGCAAGGTTTGGTCGGGCTCGGCAACCATGCGGAACTGGAGCTTGGCGACGCGGCCCACCAGGCCCTTCGCACGTTCGGGATCGTCGACGCCCGGCAGCTGCACGAGAATGCGCTCACTGCCCTGGCGTGCGATCGTCGGCTCGGTGACGCCGAACTGGTCGACACGTGTCGACAAGATCTCCATGACGCGATCCTGCGCGTCGCGCAAGTCGCCGTCACCCAAGGACGTCTTGTCGATCTCGTAGACGAGGTGCATGCCGCCCTGCAGGTCGAGCCCCAGCTTCATCGACCGCTCGATGATCGAACGCGCGCCGCGACGCTCGGTCTCGCTGAGCTCCGCCATTTGCTCGGTGGTCATGTTGCGATAGCGCGAGAAGTACTGGTAGGTCGGGTAGAGGAGGAACAGGCACACGCCGAGGATGCCCAGGATGACGATGAGTCGTACCGTCAGATTGCGATTCATGTTTCCTCTCCGGCGGGCGCGGCTCGCCCCGCGCGATGGCCTCGGTGACCCGCTCCGGGTCGTGCCGCGTGAGTGCGCTCGTCGTTGTGATGAACGGAAGGGGCGGAGTCCGAAATCCTAGGCCCGACATCCTAGGCTGCGCGCCCGGCGAGCTATCACAGGGCCGCCAATTATAGGCCCGGCCGGGGGGGTGTCAAGCGCCCGGGCGCCTCAGGAGCGGCCCGCCGCCCGGCTCGTGCGAGCCTCCTCCGCTTCGGCGCGCAGCTCCTCGAGGGTGACGAAATGCACGCCCTCGGCCCGCAGCCGGGGCAGCAGCGCACGCAACGCCTGCAGGGTGTATGGACGCGAGTGCGCGATCCCGACCGCCAGGCCGCGCTCGCGGGCCAGCTTGACCAGCTGGATGAGATTCGACGCCACGTCCAGCGCCGACTCGGTGCCGTCGTCCAGGAACAGGTCGTTGCGGATGCTCCACACGCCGCGCTCGCGCGCGGTCGCGTAGCCCACGCTGTGCGGCGTGGTCACGCTGTCCAGGAAGAAGAGCCCACGGCGGGCGAGCACGAGCGAAAGAGCCGACATCGTGCCGCGGTCGGCGGTCGCGCGCGACCCCATGTGGTTGTTGACGCCGATGAATCCCCCGTAACGCTCGTGGTGACGGCCAACGATCGCGTCGATGTCGGTGGCGTTCATGCCCACGAGGACCGGGTTGCGCCCGGGATTCATGCGGCGCTCGGGTTCCATCGGCAGGTGCAGCAGCACCGGAACGCCGCGCTTGCGTGCTTCCCGAAACGCATCGCTGCTGTTGGCCAGATCCGGAAGCACGGCTACCGTGAGCGGCACGCCCAGCTCGAAGATGCCGCGCGTGGTGCTGTTCATGTTGTGGCCGAGATCGTCGATCACCAGCGCAACGCGCACCGGCGGCTGCGACGGCTCCGGAGGCGGGGGCGCGGGCGTGGGACGCACGACGAGACGATGCGTCACGTGGTCGCCAAACCCCATCCACAGCACGACCTCGCCGCCGCGCTTGTGATTCTCCTCGGCACGCACCACCTCCGCTCCGACCGTGAGCGCGGTGCGAGACAGCCAGGCGTTGCACTGCGTCGGCGTGAGGTGCGGCGGTGAGCGAAACGTGTACTCGCGCAGCTCGCTTCCGTCCTGTGTGACGCGTCGTGCGCGCAGGTCGCCGCGCAGCAGTCCCATGTCGAGGAAGCTCTCCGCGAGCGCCAGATCGAGATGCACGGTGAGCGAAGGCAGGAAGCGCTCGGTCACGCCCGTGCGCAGCAGCAGAGCTTGGCCGGGCTCGGTGGTCAGCAGGTACGCTGCGGCGAGAAGCGGCACCGCAAGGACCAGCGCAACGAGCAGGAACAACGGCCGCGGAGCGCGCCCCCCACGCTTGCGACGGGCGCCGTCCGAACGACGCCGGCGCGGCTTTGCCCGCGCCGCTTTGCGGCCTGTCCCACGCCCGGCCACCGCCACCCCTCCGACAGAACCGGCCACGCCGTGCAGCGTGGCCGGTGCTGAACATGATGCTCGCGGTCAGGGCCTGTCAACGAAGAGATCAGGTCGGGTTGTCGGCGGTTTGCGCCTTGCCCGGGGCTCCCAGATCCTCCCAGATGTAGATCAGGAACTGACCATCTTCACCGTCGGATTTGGCGAGGTCTTCGACGATGACGAAGTCCGCTTGGCCGGTGACCTGGTAGTCGACCTCGCCCGCCATCGCGAAGAAGACGTCGGTCGAGTACAGCGCGCTGGTGGCTTTCCATACATTGCGGTCGAGCAGACCGTCGGCGCCGCCGTCACTGGAATACAGATCGGTGCGCTCCGTGAAGCTCCCCTGCAGCGTCAGCGTGATGTCGATGGACTGCAGCCACAGATCGTTGGGCACGGGCAGCTCACCGGGAAGCGTGTCCTGCGGATCGAACATGCGTCGATGCGCGCGGGCCTCCGTTTCCCAGCCCCACTGCGTGTCACCTTCTTCGGTGGCTTCGCTGAGAATGAACAGGTATTCGGCGTTGCGGTTCGGATCGTTGGCGAGCAGCTTCACGAACAAGTCGTAGTCGCGCGTTTGGTACGCACGCTCGAGCGCCGCGACGACCTTCTCCGGACTGTCGATGACGAGCGGTGGGGGAGGCGGAAGCTCTCCCTCGTTGGGCGAAAAAATACAACCGGTCAATGCAATCGACGCCAGGGCGGCAAGCAAGGCTGTGCGTCGAAGAGTTTCCCTGACTCGCGACATGTCGGACATCCTCCACGGAACCGAAAGGGCAAGACGACGTGATTATACCATAGGAACCGGGTGGCTCCACCCGGTGCACCGAGGTTCGTGTTCCTTCGTAAGATGTTGACTGTCCGAGAGTTCCGAGATCTTCCCGGGACGTCCCGTCAGTCGCTCGATGCGGTAGCTGTTGCCTTGCCTTGCCCCGACAGCGCCCGAAGCAACCCCATCGTTCCCGCACAGGGTCGCGTCGGATTCGGTAGAGGCTCCAGATCCTCCCAGGTTCGCAGTGTCCAGAAGTTCCGATCGCCGCCTTCGAGATCCCAGAACGCCCTTCCGCAGTAGCGTTCTTCCACGGTGGAGCCCGGGAACGTCGTGGTCAGCGTGAACTCGTAGTTCACTTCGTATCGCGCCTCATTGGGTCCAGGCAGCTCGCCGGTGTCGCGAAACTCCGTGAACAAGACCTCGGCCGACGTGGGCGGCGCCCCGCCCGAGCTGGCCTCGAGCAGGTTCAGCATAAACTGGACCTCTCGC
>JBFJHN010000128.1:0-6467 GCA_041613275.1 Candidatus Krumholzibacteriia bacterium
CCAATGTATCGCGTGGCAGCGAGAACGGCTCGACGGCTCCGCGTCACGCTCGTGGCGCTCCGCGGTCATGGGCCCCGCAAGACACTTCGAGCCCTTGATGATAAACTCGTGCTTGGTAACCACTTGAAAGCCCATCCCGATCAGGAGCGACGAATGCATTCGTGCCGGAAGGCTCCGTTTGGGCTTTGCTCGGGTGAGGTGTGTGATGCGAGGTCCCAAGAGGAAACGCTCGCGCCCGCCGGCTGACGCCGGCAGGTCGAGACGCCGTGGCGCCCGCAACGCGAGCGTCGCGCTCGTCGTCATCGCCGGGCTCGTGACGTGGGTCGCACCGGCGCGTGCCCAGTTCCCGCTGCCGGTGTGCGTGCGCTTCATCGCCGTCGTCGACGGCGGCACCCTGGACGACGGCGAGATCGAGCTGCTCGACAATACCGTGCTGCCCGGTCAGGCGCTCGAGGGCACGTACACGCTCGAGACGACGACGATGGACTTCCATGGCAGCCCCGACATCGGCGTGTATCCGCACCGTGTGTGGCCGTACATCATGACCGTCGTGGCCGTGCCGAACGCGCACGTGTTCCAGAGCGAACCTCTTACGACGCCGAGCGGCGAGAACGTCCTGACCCATCGTATCGAGAACACGGCCGCACGCGATCTGTACCAGGTCTTGAGCACGCGCAACGAGCCGTATCTGCAAACGGTTCAGATCGATCGCATCGATCTGGTTCTGATCGACAACACCGGAGGCGTGTTCACGAACGACGCCATGCTCACGACGGCGCCCAACCTGACTGCCTTCGACGAGGCCTATCTCGAGATCGCCGGCTCCGACATGATCACGGCCGATCCGTTCGAGTTCCGCGCCGACTTGACTCTGATCGAGGATGCGCCGTGTGCCACGATCGTGGCCGACGAGATGCTGTGCGCCGAGTACGAGGGCATCGTCACCAACGTCACCGATCCCAACAACCTTCTGGGCGGCACCATCCTTGTGGGCGATTCCTTCGAGGGCCGCTACGTGTTCAACGCCGCCGCGGGAGACGCCAATCCGAACAGTCAGATCGGGCGCTACGACCACTTGGCCACGGTGTACGGCATGCTCATCGACATCATGGGGACGCCCTTCGTCACCGATCCCGGGAACGTGGACTTCCCGATCACGATCCGCGACGACCTGCCCGGGGACATGTACGTGATGGAGAGCTACAACAACCTGCCGATGAGCGGCGGTGTCAGCGTCGACAGTCTCCTTTGGGATTTTCGCAGGGACGACGGTACGGCGATCAGCAACGACGCGATCTTCGGGCCGCCCGACCCCGCGATCTGGAACGATCTCGATCGCGTGCGCATCGTGGGCGGCGCCAACCAGCAGGAGGGCTTCGAGATCGTCGGAAACGTGCTCCTCACGCTGCCCGTGCCGTGCGACGGCGGTGGCCAGGCGCCGACCGATGCAGCCGGCACCGAGGGTTCACGGCTTTCCGTGCGCGCCGTTCCCAACCCGTTCGTGCGCATGACGCGCATTCACTTCGACGTGCCGCGCACCAGTCCCACGGAAATCGTCGTGTACGATGCGCGTGGTCGCAAGGTTCGCACGCTCGTGCGCGGGAAGACGCTGGAGGTGGGGCCGAGCTCGGTGGTCTGGGATGGGAAGACGGCCGATGGCCAACCCGCGCCGCGTGGCGTCTACTTCTACCGCGTGCACACGGCCGGCCGGGTGCACCTGGGCCGCGTGTTGCTTCTGAAATGAATGTTTTGAAGATCGGTCGACGCCCCATGCCATCGAAGCGCACGCGACGCTCTCGAGACCTGCGGATGACGCTTGCGTGTGGCGGAATCGTAGCGTGTCTGCTCCCGCTTGTCTTTGCGCCTGCCTCTGCCGATTGGCTGCGCGCTCCTTTCGCCATCAGCTTCGATATCGAGGCTTTCTACGAAGACGGCTCGGGCGACCTCTGGTTCGTGGGGAGCGATCGGGGCGAGCCCCGCGCAATCCGCTTCGACGGCGTCCAACGCCAGAGCTTCACCGACTTCGCCCGCGGCAACGGTGGCGGCGCGACGATCCACGACGTGTTGTTGGACGCTCGAGGCGCCCTGTGGTTCGCGGTGTACAACCTGGGTGTCCAGCGTCGCTCAGCCTCCGACGTCACCTGGTTCGAGGGTGCCGATCTACCGTCGGTCCTCGTTCGCGAGCTGCACGAGGACCAAGACGGCAACATCTGGGTCGGCACCGAATCCGGAGCGCGCTTCTACAACGGATTTGCGTGGGTCGACGTCCCGCAGCTCGACGCGCACTACATCGACGCCATTGTCGAGGACCGCGACCGCAACCTGTGGTTCGCCACGCGTTCCGGCGTGGTCCGGCGCACGCCTGCGGGAGACTGGTTCACGTGGGGCGCGGAACACTTTCCCAATCCGCAAGTGCAGGCGCTGCTCCAGGACGCGGACGGTCACATCTGGGCGGGCACGGCGAGCGGTGTGCTCGTCTTCGACGGGCTCGGCTGGCGACCGTTCGCCATCGACGGCAACGCGCAGCGCAACGTTCTGGCCCTGGCGCAGGACCGTTGGAGCAATCTGTGGTTCGGGTCGCAGTCCGGGCTCTGGCGCTACGACGGGGTGCAATGGCATCGCATCCCCGTGCCCAACGTCGTTTGGGATCAGACGCAAGCTCTGCACGTCGACCGGCGCGGCTTGATCTGGGTCGCGTCCAGTCCCGTGGGGTGGAGCCGCTTCGACGGGGTGTGGGCGGACGTTCCGCTGGCCGCAGGCGCGCCCACGTCCGTGCGCGTGCGCGAGACGTATCGCGGCGCGAACGGGCAGCTTTGGTTCGGCACCGACGCAGGCGCAGTCCGCGCCGACTCCACGGGCTTCGCGGCCGTCGACTCGCTGCAATCTCGCATCGTGTACGCCTTCCTGGAGCATCAGGATGGCTCGACTTGGTTCGGCACGAACCTCGGCATCCGCAGGTTCGATGGCACGAGCTGGGCGGACTTCACCATGGCCGACGGCCTGCGCAGCAACGTTGTGCTTGCGCTGGCGCAAACGCCGGACGGCACCGTCTGGGCAGGCACGCGCTCGGGCGCGACGCGATTGCAGGGAGCCCAATGGACCAGCAACTTGCCCGAGGGCGTCGGAACTGCCGACGTCCAGGATCTTCACGTCGATCGGAACGGCACGTTGTGGTTCGCGCGCAATGGAAGCGGCGTGACGCGGATGCTCGACGGCTCCTGGACGACGTTCGACCGGCAGAGCAGCAATTTGGCAAGCGACGCCGTTCTGTGCGTGGTCGACGCACCCGACGGTTCCGTGTGGGTTGGAACCACGACGGGTGCCAGTCGCTTTTCCAACGGAAGCTGGACGAACTACGCCCATCCCGAGCTCGGAGAGAACATCGTCGATATCGACACCGACGCTGCAGGCAACGTGTACTTCGCGTCCAGGGATCCGCTGCGCGGCGTCGCACGATGGGACGGCCGCTCCTTCCGGCTGCTCGAAACGCCGGAACGGATGGATGCCGTCATGGTCGACGCGCAGGCTCGTCTCTGGGTGGGGAGCGTCACGGGTTTGAGCCTGCACGAGCCCGACCGCGTGCCGCCACGCACGATTCTCCCAGGCGCACCCTCGGGCGTGCTGCCCAATCGTTTGCTGCGCCTCACGCTGGACGTGGGCAACGGCGAGTCCGCGGCCGACATGGCGTTCGAGTACCGTTTGGGCGAAGGAGCGTGGACGCCGGCGCCAGCAAGCCAGGTGTTGCTGCCCGGTGTACCGGATGACATGTACGTCTTGGAGGCACGTGCGACCGACGTGTGGGGGAACGTCGATCCGGTGCCCGCGCGCGCCGAGTTCGAAGTCGATGCCACGGCGCCGAACCCCGTCATCGTGTCGCCCGCGTTCAACCAGGTCGTCGACGGCGAGGTGCAGATCTTCGGGCGCGCCGCCGACGCACGCTTCGCACATTACACGTTGCGCGTGACCCGCACGGGGATGTCGGCCGGCACCACGCTCGTGGATCGGAATCCCAATCCGGTCGACGGTGGTTTCCTGGGTGCCTGGGACACGCGCTCGGGGCCGGACGGCGCTTACGACATCCACCTGACCGTGCGCGATACGTTGGGCTTGGACGCCACACGGGTCGTCACCGTGACCGTTGACAACGACTTTCCCGATGACGCCGTCACGTCGCCGGCGCGCGTCACCGCAGCAACGGGCGGCGACGTGTACACGACGCAAGGCACCGCGCACGCGTACTTCCCGCCGCGCGCCTTCGACCGCGACGTTCAGGTCACGTTGACGGCGGTCGATGCGTCACAAATCGACGATCCGGTGGTCGGTTCCCCTCTGTACGCTCTGGATGTCGAATGGACCGCAGGCTCGTTGCTCAAGCCCGGAACGCTCGAGGTGCGCGCGCCGTCCGAGGCACGAGACTTTGCTTCTGAAACACCGCGTTTCTACCGGCGCGCGGGATCGACCTGGAAACCTCTGGGCGGGACGTTCGACGCGCAAGAAGGGACGCTGTCGATCGTGTTGGCGGCCGAGGGCCGCTACGCCGTCGGCGTCGGCGGCGAGGAGGCAAGCCCCCGCGGAATGCTCTCGGCGCTCGAGACGACGCCGCGCGTGTTCTCGCCGAACGGCGCCTTCGCCGACGACGCGCTCGCCATTCACTTCGTTCTGGGACAGTCAGGCTCGGTGACCGTGAAGGTGTACAACCGCGCGGGACGTCTGGTGGGCGAGGTGGCGTCCGGCGAAACGCTGCGCGCCGGCGCCAATCTCGTGCGCTGGGACGGTCGCGGGCGCGACGGCGGCTTCGTCGATGAGGGTCTCTACGTCGTGGCCGTCGAGGCTCTCGGCGAACGGCTCGTGAAGACCGTTGCGGTCGTGCGCTGATGGGCCCGAGCGACCGGCGGAGTCCGTGCGCGGAGGCGCTTGGTGACGACAGGGCGTCACGGGTGGGGTCCGGTGCAGGCGCGGAGCCGAGCTAGGATTCTTAAATTGTTCGATGACAACGTCTTGCGATGACAGTCGAGCGCGGAACGGCCCGTGCGAGCAGGGGTCCAAGAGGTGCCGATGTGAACCCCAAGAATCCCACCCCAACCGTCTCCCTGCGGCGCGCGAAGGTGCTCGTCGCCGCAGTCGGGCTGGCGGCGGTCGGTCCGTCGGTTCGCGCCATGGCGGACCCCGCCGCCCAGCCACCGCTCGGTGCGCGGGGCGTGGCTCTGGGCGGTGCGTTCTCGGCGCTCGCCGACGACGCGACGTCGATCTTCTGGAACCCCGCCGGTCTCACGCACATCACGCACCAGGAGTTCGTCGGCACGTACGCGAACCTGTTCGCCACCGACATCCGCGACAACCAGATCGCCTATGCGTTGCCTTTGTCCCCACGGCAGGTCGTCGCGTTCGACTGGTACCACTCGGGATTCGACGACAACGTGCTCTCGTTCGGTGAAAACCGTTTCGATCTGGCCTACGCGTTTCGATTCAACTCCTTGCTGTCGGTTGGCGCGACGGGCAAGTACGTGCGTCGTGACCTGAGCCTCGACGGGCAACGCGTCGAGCCGGCGGCGGGCTCCGGCTATGGGATGGACTTCGGCGTTCAGGTGAGCCCCATCCCCAGCGCGCGCTTGGGCGTCCTCGTGCAAGATGCGTTCGACACGCGCGTCGAGTCCGACGACGGCTCGTCCGACGTGGCGTTTCCGCGCAACGTGCGCGTCGGGGCAGCTTGGTTGTACGGCGACCGACTGGCGGCGGCGCTCGACGTGGACGATCGCTGGCACCTGGGCGTGGAGGGACGCGTGGTTGCGCCGCTCACGCTGCGTGCCGGCGTTCAGGACGACTGGGACACCAACGAGGGTGCGGTGTGGTCGGGCGGATTCGGCGTCGCATGGGGCCCGCTGCGTTTCGATTACGCACGCGAGGATCATCCCGTGCTGGCGGCGACGAATCATTACACGGTGTCGTTTGCCTTCAACTTCAATCCGGCACTCGTGCGCATCGAAAATGTCGAGGTCTCCGAGCTGTTTGCGTCGCTGCACAAATCCTACGCACATCAGGCATTTGGCAGCGCGGGCGTGCGCAATCTGCGCGACCAGCCGCTGGAGGTGCGCCTGCGCGTGCACGTGCCTGGCTACATGGACGAGCCCAGCGAGCAGACCGTGGTGTTGCGACCGAAGGCGCTGCAGCGCGTTGCGCTGACCGGTGTCTTCTCGGAGGACATCATGGCCACGAGCAGCGATCGCCCGGTGCAGGTGGTGGTTTCGGCGAACTATCGCAGCCTCCGTTTGCCGCGCACCGAAACGTCGGCAGCGCGCACGGTCGCGTACGGTCCGGGCGCCATCGACTGGGGCCGAGGCGTCGACCAGGCGGCCGCCTACGTCACTACGCGTGATCCTCAAGTGGCGGACTTCGCGCGCAGCATGACACGTGTTGCGGATGCATCGCTGGTCGAACGCTTCGGCAATCGGACCGTGGCGCACGCGGCA
>JBFJHN010000129.1:0-6448 GCA_041613275.1 Candidatus Krumholzibacteriia bacterium
ACCAGCTGACCGATGAACGGCACGCGTGCCTCTCAGGGTGTGTCGAACTTCGGACCGCGGGTTGGACGCGTCTGCGCTCCGGCGCCGCGCGCGACGCCACACGGCTAATGGTTCGAGAACAGCAGTCCACCCAGGCTGACGCCTCCCAACACCGCCGCCGTAACCACGACGCCTGCGACGCTGACGCCGAGCGCAATGAACGGAAACGCGGTGCGAAACGGGATGCCCAGGAGAAATGCCGCGGCCGACCCCGTCCAGGCTCCGGTGATGGGCAATGGAATGGCCACGAACAGCGCCAGCCCGAGCGCTCCGTAGCGTTCGAACGCACGGCTGCGTCGCCGCGTTCGCGCGAAGAGCCAGTTGAAGAAGCGATCGAACCACGCGATGTGGCGCAGTGCGGCGGAGACCGGGCCGAGGAAGAGCAGCAACGGGATCACGGGGATCATGTTGCCGACGACGGACAAGACGTACGCGCGCGGCCACTCGAGGGCACCGATCGTCAGCGCCCAGGGAATCGCCCCGCGCAGCTCGACGATGGGAAACATGGCGATGACGAGCGTGACGACTTCGGGCGGCAGCCCCCAACCACGCACGGCCTCGATGAGCTGTTCCCGCACCCGATCCCCTCCTGGGCGCACCCTACCATCGCCATCCCGTGACGGTCCACGAAGCGTCGCGCGCCCGCGCCCCGACCGCACGCGGCAAGCACGCGCGGCTTTCTCGGCGGCCGGCAGCCATGCTATGTTGCCGGGCGTCGCAGACCCATCTTGCCGTGCGTTCGATCCGGAGGAGTCCTCGCCGTGCCCGCGCCCCGCGTCCGACTGCGCCTGATGAGCCCGAACGATTTCGCGCCCGAGGGCATCGAGGCGCTGCAGGAGCTGTTCAACGGCAGCATCATGCATGGTGGCACGATCGGCTTCCTCAAGCCGATGTCCCGCAAGGATGCCCAGGACTACTTCGCCTCGCTGCGGGACGGCATCGTGAACGGCCACATCATCGCCGTTCTGGCGGGCAACGACCCGCTGGACGGCTTCGGCCTCATCCGCCGCGACCCCGACGACCGGCTCGGCAATCATTGCTGGGAGGTGGGCCGGGTCATGGTGCGTCACGAGATGCAGCGTCACGGGCTGGGCGCCGCCATCGTCAAGCGCCTGCTCGCCGAGGCCAAGCGCCGCAAGGTCGAGATCCTGTGGCTCGACGTGCGCATCACCAACGTGGCCGCCATCGAGCTGTTCCAGAAGCTCGGCTTCCGCACCTGGGGCATCTTCCCGGGACGCATCAAGGATCGACGCGCGTACGTCGACGTCTTGTACATGGCCTGCGACCTTCGTCACACCTATCGACCCTTGCGCGACCTGCCGTGAGCGATGTCTGGAAGCGCCGAAAAGCCGTTGCCGTCGCACGGAGGGTTGGCCAGAATCGCTCGGTTTGATGGGGCTTTGCGCGCGCCGGGAGGAATGTCTTGGAGAGCCTGATCACCTGGGTCCCGATCAGCGGCGTCGTCGGCATGATCGTCGCCGCCTTCATCTTCGTCTACGTCCGGAAGCAGCCCGACGGCACCGATCAGATGCGCGAGATCGCGAGCGCCATCCAGGAAGGCGCCGCTGCGTTCCTGCGTCGCGAGTATCGCATTCTCGTCGTCTTCGTCCTGGTGGTTGCGGCTCTCCTGTACTGGAAGGTGTCGCAGTGGACGTCGGTCGCCTACCTGTGCGGTGCGGCGGCGTCGATGCTGGCCGGTTTCCTCGGCATGCGCGCTGCCACGCTCGCCAACGTGCGCACCAGCGAAGCCGCGCGGAGCGCCGGACAGGCGAAGGCTCTCCTGGTGGCGTTCAACGGCGGCGCGGTCATGGGCCTGGCCGTCGCCAGCCTCGGGCTCGTGGGCGTGGGCGGACTGCTGCAGTGGCTCGGAATCCTCGAGGATCCCACCACGGCGCACACCATCAACGGCTTCGCCATGGGGGCGTCGTCGATCGCGCTCTTCGCGCGCGTCGGCGGCGGCATCTACACCAAGGCGGCCGACGTCGGCGCGGACCTGGTCGGCAAGGTCGAGGCCGGCATTCCCGAAGACGATCCGCGCAACCCGGGCGTCATCGCCGACAACGTCGGCGACAATGTCGGCGACGTGGCCGGCATGGGTGCCGACATCTTCGAGAGCTACGTCGGATCGATCATCGCCTCGGTGGCCATTGCGGCGACCTCGGTGTACTTCGTCAACGGCGCGCCTACCGATCTCGCGGCTCTGGTGTGGCGCAGCGCCGACGCCGCCGCGCAGGCCGGCGAGCAAGGCGTGCGCTTTGGGCTCATGAGCCTGCCGCCCATCCTGGCGATGATCGGTCTCGCGGCCAGCCTCGTTGGCCTGGGCTCGATGAGCATCCTCAAGTCGTGGAATCCGGCGCAAGCGCTGCGCTACTCGGCTTGGCTGTCGGCCGTGCTCTTCCTGGGCGGCTCGTACGTCTACGTCTCGATGACCGACATCAGCAACGGCGTGTGGTGGGCGGTGTTGGCGGGAACCGTGGGCGGTGCGCTCATCGGCGCGGTCACCGAGTACTACACGAGCGCCGGACCCGTCGTGCGCATCGCCAACGCCTCGAAGACCGGACCGGCCACGAACATCATCAACGGTCTTGCGGTCGGCTTGGAAAGCTGCGCGTTGCCGGTGCTTCTCATCGTCGGGGCGATTCTCGTCGCCAACCACGTTGCCGGTCTGTACGGCATCGGCATCGCAGCGGTCGGCATGCTGGCCACGGTGGGCATCACGATGTCGGTGGACGCCTACGGTCCCGTGGCCGACAACGCCGGCGGCATCAGCGAGATGGCCGGCCTGGGCCCCGACGTGCGCAAGATCACCGACGGGCTGGACGCCCTGGGCAACACGACGGCAGCCATGGGCAAGGGCTTTGCCATCGGCTCGGCGGCGCTCACCGCGCTGGCGCTGTTCACGGCCTACAGCCAGGCCGTGGCGCTCGCGCGTGGAGGCGCCTTCGTCATCGAGGTCACCGACCCGCGTGTCGTCGTGGGGCTGCTCATCGGCGGCATTCTGCCGTTCTTCATCGGGGCGCTGACCATGACCAGCGTCGGCCGCGCCGCCGGACGCATGGTCGAAGAGATCCGCCGCCAGTTCCGAGAGATTCCAGGACTGCTCGAGGGCAAGCCGGGCGCCAAGCCCGATCCCGGACGCTGCGTGGAGATCTCGACCGCCGCCGCGCTCAAGGAGATGATGCTTCAGGGCATCGTCGCCATCTTGGCCCCCGTCGCGATCGGCTTCTTGCCCGGACTGGGCGCCGAGTCGCTCGGCGGCATGCTGGCCGGAGCGACGGTGGCCGGCGTGATGCTCGCTTTGATGATGGCCAACGCTGGCGGTGCGTGGGACAACGCCAAGAAGGCCAACGAGAAGGGCGAGATCCCCGGCGAGGCGAAGGGCGGCGAGGCGCACAAGGCCGCCGTCGTCGGCGATACCGTGGGCGATCCGTTCAAGGACACCAGCGGTCCGTCGATGAACATCCTCATCAAGCTCATGAGCATCGTGTCTCTGGTGATCGCGCCGCTGGTGGCTTGAGCCCAGCGGTTCGACGTCGTAGCCTCGAACGCGACGGCGCGCGCCACGCGCCGCCCGGAGGTGAAGCTCATGCGACGTCGTTCCGTAGGCCTGTGGCGCCGGCTGCCCGCATCGCTCGCTTTGGCTGCCCTCGCCGTCGTCGCCGCGTGCTCGTCGCAGGGGGATGCGGCCGCCGAGCAGCGCGCCCGCGAGCCTCTCCCCATCCCGCCCGGCCTGCTCGAGGACGAGCGCAACACCATCGAAGTGTTCCGGCGCGCCTCGCGCTCCGTCGTCTTCATCACTACCAAGGATCTGCGCCGCGACCTGTTCACGCTGAACACGCTCGAGGTGCAGGCGGGCACGGGCTCGGGCTTCGTGTGGGACGCCGAGGGTCACATCGTCACCAACGCCCACGTGGTCATCGCCGGGCGCAACCCGAGCTGGGTGGTGACGCTGGCCGACGGAACCGAGTACGACGCGCGCCTCATCGGTTACGAGCTGGAGAAGGATCTCGCCGTGCTCAAGATCGACGCGCCGCGTGACCAGCTCGTTCCCGTGGAGCTGGGCGACTCGCACAGCCTGGTCGTGGGACAGAAGGTGCTCGCCATCGGCAACCCGTTCGGCTACGACCAGACGCTCACGACCGGCGTGATCAGCGCGCTGGGCCGCGTCATCGCCTCGCAGGCACAAACGACGATTCGCGACGTCATCCAGACCGACGCCTCGATCAATCCCGGAAACTCGGGCGGCCCGCTGCTCGACTCGGGGGGCCGTCTCATTGGCGTCAACACATCGATCGTCAGCCCCTCGCGGGCGAGCGCCGGCATCGGCTTCGCCGTGCCCGTCGCCACCGTGAACAACGTCGTGCCACAGCTCATCCGCTACGGCGACGTGCCTCGCGTGGGGCTGGGCGTCGACATCGTGCCGGATCACGTGGCACGTCAGTTCGGCGTGACGGGCGTCATCATCCAGAGCGTGAGGCGCGGCAGCGCCGCCGAGCGCGCCGGGCTGCGCTCGGCCGAGCGCGTGAGCCGGCGCGGCTGGCGCTTCGACGTCATCGTTCGCATCGACGAGCAGCGCATCACTCGCTTCGACGACCTGTACCACGCGCTGGAGAACCGCAAGGCCGGCGACAGCATCGAGGTACGCTTCCTGCGCGACGGCCGCGAGTACGAGACCACCGTCGTCCTGCAGGACCTCGACCTCAACTGACGTGTGCGACGCGATGCGCTTGACGACGAACGTGGCGCATCGCTTCCCGTCCCGCGGATGCGCGAACCCACGACGGCGTACCGTGGAGCCCGTTCGTGCGCAACGCTCTCGCACGAGACACATCCTGACAACGGCGCGTCCCTTGCATGCACCCTCGTGTTCGCCCCCTGAACCCGAGGAGTCGCGTTGCTTCGTCTCGGCACCATGCACCGCATCGCGTCCTATACGCTCGCGCTGCTTCTCATCGCGCTCGTGGCGCCCGCCGAGGACCGCGATGCGTCCGCGGATCGCGGCCCTTCGCAGATCGGCTTCCTGTTCGTCAACTACTACGGTCGCGATCTCGCCGAGCTCGAGCGACGCGCGACGTGGATCAGCGAGTACGACCTCGCCGTGGCGCTGCACCTCGAACGCAGGTCGGACGTCGCGCTCGACCAGATCGTCGCCTGGCGGCGCGAGGGCAGCTCGTGGGACGCCATCACGCGCCGCTGCGGGCTCGGCGCCGAGACCTACTTCGTCCCGCTGCGAACGACAGCGCTCCCGGAGCCGTACGCGCGCCCGTACGTCATGTGGAAGCAGCGGCCCGGCAGCGATCAGCGACTGAGCGATGTCGAGGTGCGTGAGCTGGTGCTCCTGCGCGCGATGAGCGACTACTGCAGCGCCTCTGCCGAAGAGGTCGTGCGCCTGCGCGCGGCCGGCCATACGCCCAAGGCGATCGTCGCCGAGCGTCCGCCGCGCGGGCGCGGCGGTGCATCCCAGGCGCAAGAGCACGTGGCGCCGCACGACGAGCAAGCACCGGCGAGCGAGAACTCACCCGACGAGAAGAAGTGAGGCGCGACCCTGCGCTGCTCCCGAGTGGCGGGCGACTTCGCCGCCGTTGACTTCGCCTGAGCCCCTTCCTACGATGCCCCGGATCCGGCGCGGCGCAGCCTTGTTGCATCAGCGCGCCGGCGACGTTGCCGACCACGACGATCGCTCGGGAACCGCATGCGACGGTATCGAGGACGCAGACCCGCACCAGCCTCGCCACCCCCCGCGCCCCCCGACAAACGCCCGCATCTTCCAGACGTTCACGCCGACTGGAACGTCGCCGAGTTCAGCATCCAGTCCATCGGCACCGGCATCGTGCTGGGGATCGTGTTCGGCGCCGCCAACGCGTACCTCGGGCTGAAGGCCGGGGTGACGGTGAGCGCGTCCATCCCGGTCGCGGTGGCGTCCGTGGCCGTGTTCTCCGCCTTCCGCATACTCGGCGCGCGACGCGCCACGGTGCTCGAAACGAACATCTCGCAGTCGATCGGCTCGGCGGGCGAATCGCTCGCGGCTGGCGTCATCTTCACCATTCCGGCGTTGATCCTCTGGGGCTTCGAGCCCGAGTGGTGGACGATCTCGCTGTATGCCGGGCTCGGCGGCGTGCTGGGCGTGCTGTTCATGGTGCCACTCAGGCGCTTCCTGATCCGCCAGGAGCACGGGACGCTCGCCTATCCGGAAGGCACCGCGTGCGCCGAGGTCATCCGTGCGGCAGACCGCGGCGGACAACAGGCGCGCTACGTGTTCTCGGGTCTGGGTGTGGCCGCCGTGTACCAGACGTTGATGGCTGGATTGGGACTGTGGAAGTCGAGCGTGCAGTACACGGTGCCCGGTCTCCGGAACGCGCTGTTCTCATGCTCGCTGTCGCCCGCGTACCTCGGCGTCGGCTACATCCTC
>JBFJHN010000130.1:0-6431 GCA_041613275.1 Candidatus Krumholzibacteriia bacterium
GGCCGGAGCCCCGGCGCACACGCCACTCTACCGCTCGGGAAGCGAGTACCTCATGTCGGGCTACGCACCGGTGCACGGCGACATGACGTTCGCCGTCGGCGTCGAAGCCGACGCGCGTTTCTTCTCGGGACTGCGACGCTTGCGCGACTCGCTGTGGCTCATCGGCGCGGTCAGCGTGGCGTCGCTCGTGGGGCTCGGCGTGTTCTTCGCGCGCATGCAGTCCCGCTTGGCGCGCGCGCGTGCGGCCGTGCAACGCTCCGAAACCCTCGCATCGATGGGACGCATGACGGCCAGCATCGCGCACGAGATCCGCAACCCGCTGGGCATCATCCGCGCCACGGCGACGCGCCTGAAGAAGCAGTACGACGATCCGACCGAGCCGGACGAGCGCTTCGACTACATCACCGAAGAGGTCGACCGCCTGAATGCGGTGCTCACCAGCTATCTCAGCTTCGCGCGCGACGAGCCCCCGCACCTCGAGCCGCTTGCCTTGGCACCCGTGGTCGAACGCACGCTGAAGCTCATGCAACCGGAGATCGAAAGCGCCAACGTGCAGCTCGACGCCCAGCTCGACCCTTCGTGCTGGGTGCGCGGCGATGCGCAACGCCTGCAACAGCTGCTCATGAACCTGGTTCTGAACAGCGTGCAGGCGATGCCCGAAGGCGGTCGTCTCGCCGTGCGCGTGGGTCCCGGCGAGCGCGACGTCTGCGTGGACTTCGTCGACTCGGGTCCGGGCATTCCCAAGGCGGACCATGAGCGTGTGTTCGAGCCGTTCTTCACCACCAAGGAGAAGGGCAGCGGTCTGGGGCTCACGGTGGTGCGCCGGATCGCCGAGCAGCACGGAGGCTCCGTGCGCGTCGGACCAGGCGAAGCGGGCGGTGCGCGTGTCCAGATTCATCTGCCACGCGCCGAGTCCCGCGACGTGGCAACCGATGCAGCGGTGCATTAGTCTGCGCACGTACCCGCGGGCGCACGCAGCGCGCCCCACGCGGCGGCCGCGTCGAGCGTCGAATCTGCAGCGCGAGGTTGGAACGATGGCCGACATCCTGATCGTCGACGACGAGAAACGCATGGGTAAGCTCCTGCAGGAGGAGCTCGAAGATGCGGGCTTCGACGTGCACGTCGAAGCGAGCGGCGCGGCCGCGATGCGCCGTCTGCAGAGCGACTCCTACCGCGTGGTCGTCACCGACATCCGCATGGCGCCGCCCGACGGCATGGAGATCCTCAAATCCGTCAAGCAAACGTCGCCCGACACCGAGGTCGTCATGATGACGGCCTATTCGTCGGTGCAGAGCGCGCGCGAGGCCTTCAAGCTCGGCGCCACCGACTACGTCATCAAGCCGTTCGACCTCGACGAGATGCGCATGGTGGTCCAGAGCATCCTGGAGAAGCAGGACCTCGCAAGACGCAACGAAGCGCTGACCGCCGAGAACCGCATGCTGCGCGACCAGCTGGCCGGCAAGGAGACCTCGACCATCGTGGGCGAGAGTCCCGCTGTGCGCGAGCTGCGCCGCGTCATCGATCTCGTCGCCCAGAGCGAAGCCACCGTGCTCATCAATGGGCCGAGCGGCGCCGGCAAGGAGCTCGTCGCGCGAGAGATCCACACGCGCAGCCCGCGCGCCGACAAGCCCTTCGTTGCCGTCAACTGCGCCGCCATCCCCGACTCGTTGCTCGAAAGCGAGCTGTTCGGACACGAAAAGGGCGCCTTCACGGGAGCCGACGCGCGCAAGCCGGGAAGGTTCGAGCTGGCGCAGGGCGGCACGATCTTCCTCGACGAGATCGGTGAGATGGGCGCCGAGGTGCAGGCGAAGCTCTTGCGCGTGCTCGAAGAGCGCAAGATCTCGCGACTGGGAAGCACGCAACCCATCGACGTCGACCTGCGCGTGGTCGCCGCCACGAACCGCAACCTCGAGGACGAGATCCAAGGGGGACGCTTTCGGGAGGATCTCTTCTACCGCCTCAACGTCTTTCCCATCGACGCGCCTTCGCTGGCGGCGCGCCGCGAGGACGTGCCGCTTCTCGTCGAGTTCTTCCTGCGCGAGATGCGCTACGCGCACACCGAGGTCTCATCCGCAGCTTTGGACGCGCTGCGTGCCTACGATTGGCCCGGGAACGTGCGCGAGCTGCGCAACGTCGTCGAACGCGCCACGATCCTGGCCCAGGGCAAGCCGCTCACCGCAACGCACTTCGCGCTCACGCGGCGCGGCGGACGGGCACCCGCCGAGCTGCGCGAAGACATGGACCTGCCCGAAGCCGGGCTCGACCTGGAGAAGCTGGAAGGTCACCTCATCCGGGTGGCTCTCGAACGCACGCGCAACAACAAGACGCAGGCCGCGCGCCTGCTCGGCATGACGCGCCGCACGCTCTACAGCCGCATGGAAAAGCACGGCATCCCGGTGCGCTGACGGCGCCCCAGCCGGGGCAGGCTGTACCAGACGGGACGCCCCCGCCCGCCCGGAGACGCCGCGGCGACCCGGATCATGCGATCGAACTCGTTCTCGCACAGCAGGTTGCGCCGCAACGGCCGAAGCCCTTCGCGTGGACCGTGGCTTGCTCGGGCAGGGGTGAGGAACGAGCCGTCGGACGCCGCGCCGCGGTCCGGCGGGCTGGACGCCAAGGAGTGATCATGCGCGGGAAGGCACGACGCATCGGCTTCATCGCCAGCGCCTGCATGGCGCTCGTGACCCTTCTGGGGGTCGCGCCCACGCATGCGCAGACCGACCACCCGGCCGAGCGTCTGATCACCGAGCTCGAGATGACCGATCGCATTCTCGAGCGTGCGCGCGAGGTCGTCGAGCAGTCCGGAAACGAGCGCGCCATCCACGAGCTCAAGTTCGCCTTCACGCTCCAGGAACAGGCCAAGAACCTGGCCCGCTCCACCGACGCCAGCCTCACCGACTTCCAACGTTCGGCCGAGCTGACCGCACGCGCGCGCCAGCTCGCCCAGCGCGCCGTCACCATCGCGTCGCAGCAGATCCATCTCGAACAGCGCGCCCGACTGTTGATCGAGCAGCTCGAGCGCGCCCTCGAGCAGGCTTCTGCGCGACTGGGCGACGCTCCGAACGACCGCGCCGAGCGCTTGCTCGCGATTGCCACGCGCCGGCTGGAGCAGGCGCGCGAATCCTTCCTGGAGCAGCGCTACCAGGAAGCCATCCACATGGTCCAGGAGACGATCAAGCTGCTGCAGAACCTCGGCGCGCCCACGCCCGGACGCCAGCTGGAACGCATGTTCGACAACATCCAGCGCCTGCTCGAACGCGCCGAGAGCGAAGCCGCCGAGAACCCGCAAGCCGCCGCGATGATCGAGCGCGCGCGTCTGTTGATCGAGCAGGCACGAGCCAACTTCCAGAACGGCCAGCCCGTCGCCGCCGAGCGCCGGCTGCAGCAGGCGCGCGATCTGCTGCTCAACGCCATGCGTTTGAGCGATCGGCCTCTGGACGCCGGCCACGTGGATCTCCTGCTGGAAGAGACAATGAGCTACGTGCAGGACATCGCCGCGCAGGTGCGCGACGCGGGCGATCCGCAGGCAACGACGCTGGCAGAGAACGCGCTCCGACACATGGAACGCGCCCGCGAGCTGCGTGCCGCGGGCAAGCTGCGCCAGGCGCTCGAAGAAGCGCGCGTGGCGCGCAACCTGGCACGACGCGCGGCGCAAGCCGCGGGCATCCCACAACCGTGAGGACGTGAGCGCCGGCACCCCCACCGTCGGAGTCGCGTTCGTTGGGTGGACGTTCATGCGCCCGGCACGATCCCGCTCGTTGTTCATCCTGTTCGTCGCGGCGTGTGCCGTGGCGCATGCGCGGCCCGCTCGAGCTCAAGGCCTGTTCGCGAACGACCCGGCGGGATGGAGCTTCCGTCCCAGCATCGCCCTCGGCTACGACACCTTCGGCCAGACCTACACCATCTCCGATCGTGACACGCTGGATCTGGTCGACGAGATGAGCGGCCGTCTGGTGACCACCCTGCGCTACACGGGTCCGCGGACCTTCGAGCTCAGGAACAGCCTGGGGCTGGGTGAGGAAGCCACGCGCAACGACCTGCGCGCTGTCTTGCGTCTGCCGTACGAACGCTTCGAGCTGCGCGCGACGCACGACGCGCACTACCGGGGCTATCGATCCACCTCCGAGTTCAACCTCTCCAGCGACTATCTCACCAACATCTCGCGTGTCACCGGCATCTGGAAGCTCTCGCCCGACTGGCGCCTGCGCGTGGACGACCGCTTCGAGCACAGCGGCTTCGCGGAACGCACGCGCTACAGCTACGACTACTGGCGCAACGACACGAGCGCAGAGATCGAGCGCCGCTGGGGGCTGCTGTCGTCGCTGCGCAGCGGCTACACCTACGGAAAGCGCGGCGTGCCCGACTCGACGTCGATCGACTACGACCGTCACGTCGGCACGGCAACGCTGTACCAGACGTTCGGAATGCACACGTTGAGCTTCCAGAACTTCGCCGAGCGTCGCCTGTATCGCGACCCGAACGTGCGCAGCCACTACCTCGACTACCAGGGCACGCTCTCGGGATCCATGTCGCTTGCCGACGATCTGCGCCTGCGCCCCACGTACGTCGGACGCGTCACCGCCTACGACAAGCCGGACAGCGTTTACACCGACGCCACCGAGCAGAGCGCCGAGCTGCTGCTCGAAAAGGACTTGAACGCGCGCGCCACGCTGGGAATCGGCCCGCGCAGCGAGTTCCGTCGCACGCAGAGCGCCTTCGACCGCCCGTACAACCAGTACGGCGTCAAGGGCTCCATTTCGTATCTGGCGGGCTCGTTCTGGATGCAGTTCACCAACGAGTTCGGCGTGCGCTCGTACTTCGCAGGCAGCGACTTCATCTACAGCGACTACGTCTTCAACTGGTCGACGCTGTACCTCTCCTACTCTTTCCGCAAGACCGTCGCCTTCGACCTGTACTTCAGCCTCAGCCCCGAGAGCCACGAGGACGAAGCCGACAACACCACCACCATCCTGGTCTCGAGCGCGCTGACCTGGCACGTTCGCTGAGCTATACTCCGAAGTCGGAAACTGGCGAAGGCAGGCCCTCGCAGCCGTCGGCAGCACTCGCATCCTCGGACCGGGAAACTCTCTTGAGCGAACGCATCCTGCGCATCGACCACATCGGCATCGCGGTTTCGAATCTGGACGCCGCGCTGCAGCTGTACAGCGTGCTCTTCGGCCGGGAACCCGACTCGATCGAAGACGTCGAGGATCAGAAGGTGCGCACCGCGTTCTTCGAGGCCGGCGAGAGCAGCATCGAGCTGCTCTACCCCACGGCCGACGACAGCCCGATCTCCAAGTTCCTGGAACGGCGCGGCGACGGCATCCATCACATCTGCTTCGCCGTTCCCAACATCGAGCGCGCCCTCGAGCGGCTGCGCGCCCAGGGCATGCGCCTGATCGACGAAGCGCCGCGCACGGGCGCGCACGGCAAGCGCATCGCCTTCCTGCATCCCAAGTCGATGGGCGGCGTGCTCATCGAGCTCAGCGAGTCGCCCGGCGGAACCTGCCCGCCGCATCGCACCCCGCACGATCCAGGCGCGCGCGGCTGAGTCCAACCCCCAACCGTTCAGGCGCGCAGAGTTCACGGACTCGCCCGTGTCGCACTTCCAGCTTGCCGCTGCACGCCGTGCGCATGCTAGTCTCAAGGTCCGTGACAACCGTTGGAGACGTGATGGATCCCTGTCCCCCGCCCGTCCAAACGCTCGTGCGCCGTTTGGAAGAGGTCGCGTCCGAAACCGACGTGCCTTCGCTGTGCCAGGCGGTGAAGCACGTTCTGACCGAGGAACTCGGCCAGCATCGCGTCGACGTGCCGCCCGAGTTTCTGCAGCCCACCCCGGACGGCTATGCGCGGCGCTGCTTGTTCCGCGATGCGCAGAAACGCTTCAGTGTCGTCGCCATGGTGTGGGCCGCGGGCCAAGGGACACCGTTGCACGACCACGCGGGATCCTGGTGTGTCGAGTGCGTGTACCAGGGCCGCATTCGCGTCACCTCGTACGATCTCACACACGAGAAGGACGACCGCGTTCAGTTCCGCGAGGTCGACACGGTGGAAGCCGGCGTCGGCGGCGCGGGCGCGCTCATCCCGCCGTTCGAGTACCACACGCTGTCGAACCCGTTCGAAGAGACCGCCGTCACGGTGCACGTGTACCAGGGCGAGCTCACCTGGTGCCACGCCTTCCATCCCACCGACGAGGCCGGCTGGTACACGCGCGAACGCCGCGACCTGGTCTACAGCGCCTGATCCCGATGCAGCGGAGCTGCGCGCCGCGAACGTGTCCCCGCTTCAGGAGCCTCAGTCTTGCGAACGGCTCTGTTTTCGACTCCGCTCTCGGTAGAGCCTCTTGACCGCGCTCCACGTCCCGCTTTCGACGTTGACCGTCGGGGCGGTTGTGAAACTCCAAGTGGAACCGATCGCCCAACCGCAATCGA
>JBFJHN010000131.1:0-6406 GCA_041613275.1 Candidatus Krumholzibacteriia bacterium
CGAGAGCAGCGACGACAACGTATTCCTGGGCCTCGACGCCAAGTGGAGTTCACCCGTCGGCGTCCTCAGCGGCGAGTTCCTCATGGACGACTTCATCTACGACGGTGACCCGGCCCCCAACAAGCTGGGGCTCCACCTGGGGTGGGACCGGGGCTTCGCGGTGCGCGGCACCGACATGGACGTGCGCCTCGGCTACACGGCCATCGGGCGCTGGACGTTCACGCATCGAAACCCACTCAACGCCTACATCAGCGGGCCGGGCAAGCTGGACGAAGGCGAGTTCTTCCTGGGACACGAGCTGGGCCCCGACGCCGACCGCTTCCAGCTCGAGCTACGCTGGAACCCCGACGTGAGGCTGGATCTGACCTTGGTAGCCTCGCGCACGCGCCGCGGCGAGGGCAACCCGAATCCCGAAGCGTGGCAAACCGGCGACGCATACGACGTCCCGTTCCCGAGCGGTGACGTGTTGCGCGAGAACCGCGTGGCTGGCACCGCATTGTGGCGCCTGCACCGCCGCACCGAGCTCGTACTGCTGGGGGCCTTGTCGTCAGGCGATGGACGCAGCGCGGAGATCGGCGCCGAGCTGCGCGTCGACTTCTGAGAGACGACCCCTCTTGCTGGGGGCGCCTGACGGCGCTCCGGGTTGCGAGCGCCGAATCTTCTGCGGTCGCCGCGGGCGCAAACGACGGTCGTGGCATGATTACCGGGGGACGGCGAGGGCCCGGAATAGTACGTCAGGCCAAGTTGTTGGAATCAGCAGTCACGGGTATAATGAGTGCTGCCACCCCACGGCAGGATGCCCGGACATCCGCGCCACCCATCACGACCCCACTGAGGATGCACATGCGCCGTTTTGCAGCTCACACGACCGCATCGAGCCTGATCGTCTCTTGTGCGGCGGTCGCGCTGCTGTCGGGGTGCATGGGCGCCTCTCCCACGGGGACGGTCCCGGCGGGGACGGGCTCGGGCGACGAACCCGTCGCGGTGGCCGACTTCGAGATCGTCGACCTGCATGGCACCACCGAAGATCCCAACTCGGACGGCACCTGCCAGACGGGGGCCACCATCCAGCTGCGCGCCTTCGAGCAGGCCGCGGACGGCTCGATTCTGAAGCAATCGCACGACCCGAAGGGACAGCCGGTACGCTTCTCCTGGAAGGACGAGGTCGACTTCGGCGACGGCACCGGCCGGCATCCCAGCGTCGACTGGGGCCCCAACCCGGATGACAATGTGCTGTTCACCAGCGAGCTGGAAGTCAACAAGCAGCTCTACACGATCGCCGTGCACTACGTGACGCTGACGGTGTGGACGCGCGACGGACGCAGCGCCAGCCAGGAAATCCGCTTCACCGTGACGGCGTGCGAGGACTGCGGCACCGAGGGCTGACCGACGGGCGCGCCACGGCGCTGCTCCTTTCAACGAGATCTTTCGACGAAGGCCACCCGCGCGGTGGCCTTCTCGCTTTTCCGGGCCACGGCGACGCGGCATGGACGCACGTGCGTAGTGCGCCGGCCCGCGCGTTCCCAGCCCGTGCCGGCCCGCGCGGGCCTGGCTTGTCAGCGCGGCCAGGCGCCTGCTAGTGTGCGGAAAGCGGCCCGGCGGCCTTCCACACCCCCACACGAGGTTCGAGTCATGCTGGATTCCGAATCCCGAAGTGTATCCGTACACCCGGCGATCGAAGACAAGGTGCTCGGCGAGGCCTTGACGTTCGACGACGTTCTCGTCGTCCCACGCTACTCCGACGTCAATCCGTCCGAAGTCGACACGCGCGCGCAGCTCACCCGCAGCATCCAGCTCAACGTTCCCATCACCAGCGCCGCCATGGACACCGTGAGCGAGTCACGCCTGTGCGTGGCGCTCGCGCGCGAGGGCGGCTTGGGCTTCATCCACAAGAACCTCTCGCCCGAAGACCAGGCGGAGCACGTCCGCCGCGTCAAGCGCAGCGAGTCCGGCATGATCACCGACCCGGTGTCGCTCGCACCGCACGCGTCGGTCGACGAGGCGCTGCAGCTCATGAGCCACTACCGCTTCTCGGGCGTGCCGATCGTCGAGGGTCGCAAGCTGGTTGGAATCCTCACCAACCGCGACCTGAGATTCGTGCAGGACACGAGCGTTCCCGTACGCGACCTGATGACCAGAAAGAACCTGGTGACCGCGCGCGAGAGCACGACGCTGCGCGAGGCCGAACGCATCCTGCACCAGAATCGCATCGAGAAGCTGCCCATCGTCGACGACGAGGGCAACCTCGTGGGCCTGATCACGGTCAAGGACATCCAGAAGAAGCTCGACTACCCGAACGCCTGCAAGGACGAGCGCGGGCGCCTGCGCGTGGGAGCCGCGCTGGGCGTGAGCGCCGACGTGGATGAGCGCTTGGAGCGCCTCGTCGACGTGGGCGTGGACGTCGTCGCCATCGATTCGGCGCACGGCCACTCCAAGAACGTCATCGACCTCGTCAAGCGCGTGAAGCAGGCGCATCCCGAGCTGCAGGTCCTCGCCGGCAACGTGGTGACGGCCGACGCGGTGCGTGACCTGGTGCGCGCCGGCGCGGACGCGGTGAAGGTGGGCATGGGGCCGGGGTCGATCTGCACGACGCGCGTCATCGCCGGCATCGGCATGCCGCAGGTGACGGCGGTCATGCAGTGCGTGCGTGCGGCGGCCGACTCCGGCACGCCAATCGTCGCCGACGGTGGCATTCGCTACTCGGGGGACATCACCAAGGCGCTGGCCGCGGGCGCCCACTGCGTGATGATCGGCGGGCTGTTCGCCGGCACCGAGGAGAGCCCCGGCGAGACCGTTCTGCTGGAGGGGCGGACCTACAAGGTGTACCGCGGCATGGGGTCGATCGGCGCCATGCAGTCCGGCAGCGCCGAGCGCTACTTCCAGTCGTCCGGCTCGGCCTCCAAGATGGTGGCCGAGGGCGTCGAGGGACGCGTGCCGTACAAGGGCACGCTGCGCGACCTCGTCTACCAGCTGGTCGGTGGCCTGCGCGCCGGCATGGGCTACTGCGGCGTGCAGAACATCGACGCGCTGCGCACCGAAACGCGCTTCATGCGCGTGTCCAGCGCCGGCGTGATGGAGAACCACCCGCACGACATCGCGCTGTCCAAGGAAGCGCCCAACTACCGCAAGCCGTGAGCCGCCGAGCGGTGAGCACCGGAGCGGTGAGCGCCCGAGCCGAGAGCCCGAAGCCATGAGCGGGCGCCTGCGCATTGCCGCCGTCGAGCCCTACCTGGGCGGCTCCCACCGCGCCTTCCTCGAAGGTCTGCAGCGTTACAGTCGACACGACGTTGCGCTCTTCAGCCTGCCGCCGCGCCTGTGGAAGTGGCGCATGCGCGGAGCGGCTCTGCATCTGGCACCCGCACTGAACGCGGCGGCCGCGTCCGACGGCGACTTCGACGTGCTCCTGTGCTCGGACTTCGTCAACGTGCCCGACCTGCGCGCGCTGCTCACCCCTGCGCTGCGCGTGCGTCCCATCCTTCTGTACATGCACGAGAACCAGCTGGGCTATCCGCTGTCGCCGGACGAGGAGTTCGACCCGTACTTCGGTTTCACCAACGTGCTGTCGTGCCTCTCCGCGGAAGCCGTCGTGTTCAACTCGGACTTCCACCGTCGCGACTTCCTGGCGCGTCTCCCGGAGTTCCTGCCGCGCCTGCCCGACTACGATCGCGGGCACGTCGTCGAAAACATCGAGCGCCGCGCCGAGGTCCTGCCTGTCGGTCTCGATCTCGCCGCGCTCGATGCCGGGCGCCCGAAAGACGTCATCCCTACGCGGGGGCCGCGGCGCATCCTCTGGAACCATCGCTGGGAGTTCGACAAGGCACCCGAGCGTTTCTTCGCTGCGTTGGAAGCTCTGGCCGCGTGCGCGGTGCCGTTCCACGTCGACCTCGCAGGCGAATCGTTCGAACGTCGCCCGGAAGTCTTCGATACGGCGCGCGCTCACTTGGGTGACCGCGTCGGCCAGTTCGGGATGGTCGAGCAGCGCGCGGACTACGTGCGCCTGCTCTGGCGCTCGGACATCGTCGTGTCCACGGCGAACCAGGAGTACTTCGGCATCTCCATGGCCGAGGCGGTCTGGTGCGGCGCCTGGCCGCTCGCGCCGCGGGCTCTCGTCTACGAAGACTTCTACGGCGACGACGACGGTGCGCACCTGTACGCGAGCGACGCCGAACTCGTGCGCAAGCTCGAACACGCGTGCACCGCGCCCGAGCTGAGCGCGGTGCCGGCGCTGCGCGAGCGCATCGCGGCCTTCGACTGGCGTCGCGTCGGGCCGCGCTTCGACGCACGCTTCGAGTCCTTGGCGCGCGATTCGGCGGTGTAGGGGAGATCCTGGAATCCCTACCGTCGACGATCGAACGCGCCGCGAGCGCGCGGCGCACCCTCGTGAGCAAAGGAAGAGACGATGAGCGTGACGGTCGTGCCGGAGATCGAGCGTTTCATCGAGAAGTACTACGTGAGCGGCGGCGACACGGCGCCGTGTCGAGACGATTGACAGGGTTCCGCGTCACGCCCAGTATGAAGGCGATTCCCGAGCAGCCGGGCGTGGACCGCGAGGCCCCTCGAGGCTGCGCGGCTCAGCATGGGTTCGCTAGGCAAAGGTCGGCCTCATGACCGCACGGATGCTTGCACGGCTCGCTCTTCTCGCCGCCGCCCTTGGGGCGGTGGCCGCGCCTCTAACCGTACCCGCTCAGTCGTCCAAGGTCGTCCTTCGCGTGCCCGTCGAAGGCATGATCGACATGGGACTCGCACCCTTCATGCGCCGCGCGGTGAAGGAAGCCGAGGACATGCGCGCGGACGCCATCTTCGTCGACATCAACACGCTCGGCGGTCGGCTGGACGCGATGATCGAAATCCGCGACGCTCTGGTCGACGCGTCCATCCTGACAATCTCGTACGTGAATCCACGCGCCATCAGCGCCGGCGCGCTGATCGCCATGGCCTGCGACAGCCTGTACATGGCGCCGGGCGGCACGATCGGCGCCGCCACACCGGTCAGCGGTCAGGGCGAGAAGGCCAGCGAGAAGGTGGTGTCGTACGGGCGCAGCGAGTTCCGCTCGACGGCCGAGTCCAAAGGCCGGCCGGCCGACGTCGCCGCTGCCATGGTCGATGAAGAAATCGAGATCGAAGGCATCATTGAAGCCGGCAAGCTGCTGACGCTGAGCGCGACCGACGCCGTGAAGGTGGGCTTCGCCCAGGCGGTGATGGAATCACGCACGGAAATCCTGCGGCGCAACGGCCTGGAAGGCGCCGAGGTGCGCTCGGTGTCGCCCAACTGGGCCGAGAACTTCATTCGCTTCCTCAACAATCCGGTCGTCTCGGGCCTGCTCATGGCCATCATCTTCTTCGGCATCATCGCCGAGGTGCAAACGGCTGGCTGGGGCGTGCCGGGGACCGCGGCGCTCATCGCGCTCTCGCTGTTCCTGGGTGGGCGCTATGTCGTCGGGCTCGTCGGTTTCGAGGAGCTCATGCTCTTGTCGCTGGGCTTCGTGCTCATCCTCATCGAGGCGTTCGCCATCCCGGGATTCGGCATCGTGGGTACGCTGGGCATCTTGTCGATGCTCGCGGCTCTGGTGCTGGCGCTCCTGGGGCGTGCACCCAGCGCGCGCGATGTCTCCGTGGCGACGACCATGCTGGGGACGTCGCTCATCGCCGCCATCGTAGGCGCCATCATTCTCTTCCGTTTTGTCGAGCGCTCGCCCATGTGGGCGCGGATCAAGCTGGCTGACACCCAGAGCGCGCAGATGGGCTGGGTGGCCTCGAGCGTCGAGAGCGATCTCGTGGGGCGCCATGGCGTGGCGGCGACGGACTTGCGCCCGGCCGGTGCCGCGACGTTCGATGGTCGGCGCTACGACGTGGTCAGCGAGGCCGAATACATCGACCGCGGCGAAACCGTCGAGGTCTTGAAACACGAGGGTTACCGCATCGTGGTGCGTCGCGTGCCGGCGCCCGACGAGGCGAACGCATAGCAGGTCCGGCGTCGCGGGTCGACGCCGTCAACGACGAGGCGATCGCAGAAATCGGATTCGAAGCGTCCGTGTCGCGGACCGTACGAAGGAGAGTGTCGTGGAACAGCTGGGTCCCGTTTTTATCATTTTGGTGGTCCTCGGGATCATCTTCTTCCTCGCGCTCTTCAACTACTTCGTTCCGGTCGGACTGTGGATCACGGCGTACTTCTCGGGCGTGAAGGTCAACCTGGCCTCGATGGTCGGCATGTGCCTGCGTAAGGTGCCGCCGGCGGCCATCATCAACCCGCTCATCAACGCCACGAAAGCGGGCCTGACGCTCGTCGTGGCCGAGCTCGAAGCGCACTACCTGGCCGGCGGCAATATCGACCGCGTGGTCATGGCGCTCATCTCGGCCGACAAGGCCAACCTGGGCCTGTCGTTCCAGCGCGCCACCGCCATCGATC
>JBFJHN010000132.1:0-6402 GCA_041613275.1 Candidatus Krumholzibacteriia bacterium
ACACCTCGCGCGCCGGCAACGATCTGGCGATGGCGGAGATCTCGATCGAACCGGGAAGCCCACTCGTGGGACGAACCCTGCAGGACTACGGAACGCTCGAGGCGACGCACATCTCGTATGTGGCGCTCGAGACCGCGGACGGCGACGTTCTCGTGCCGCCGCGCGGCACGCACCGCCTGCAGGCCGGTGATCTGCTGATCGTCGCGGGCAACCCGGCCCAGATTGCGAACATGCACGAGTCCGCTCGGGGACACGCGCTCAGCGGCGTGTGAGAACACCCGTGTAGATTTCCTCGATGCGCGCACTCACCGTGCTCCAATCGAAGTCGAGCGCGCGGCGGCGCGCGGCCGTACCGAGCCGCTGGCGCAAAGGTGCGTCGCGCGCGAGTCGGCGAAGAGCGTCCGTGAGCGCGTGCACGTCGCCGGGATCGACGAGCAGACCGTGCACGCCGTCCTCGATGTACTCGGGAATCGCACCCGTACGTGTCGACACCACGGGCAGGCCGCTCGCCATCGCTTCGAGATTGGCGATGCCGAAGCTCTCGCTGCGCGACGGCAGAACGAACAGGTGCGCGCGCTTGAGGAAGCTGCGGATCGCGCCACTTCCGAGCAAGCCGTGGAACTGCACGTCGTCCAAGCCTGCTTGACGGTAGAGCTGGCGATAGCGCGCACCGTCGCCGATGACCTCCTCGCCGCCCACGATGTCGACGTGGAAGGCGACTCCTTCGCGGCGCAAGGTGACGAGCGCCGTGCACAGCTCGTCCAGCCCCTTGCGCGCGCTCAGCATGCCGACGAACACCATGCGCAGAGGTGCTGCATCGTCCGCGGGCTGCGCTGGCGTGAAGTCCGCGACGTGGATGGCGTTGGGGACGACGTGCAGCCTCTCCGGCGTCACCCAGTCGGCGAACAGCGGCTTCCAGGCCTGCGAGAGCACCAGCACCGCGCTCGCGCCGCCGAAGGTACGCGCGGCGTGACCGCGTTGCCATCCTGGCATGCGTCGCACGAACGCATCGAAGTCGCCGCCGTGGATGTGCAGAACGTACGGTAGGCCACGACGCGCGCTCATCCCCGCCAAGAGCGACTTCTCCCAGAAACCCAGATGTGCGCTCGTGTGGATGTGCGCCATCGCCGCACGCGTGCGGCCGAGCTGCGCGCGGTAGCGCGCGAGGAACCGCAAGCCGAGCCCGGCGCGCAAGGTGCGATGGCGCCGGCAGCTCTCGGGCACGCTCACATCGAAAGGCTCCACGGGGTACCGTTCGGCGAGGGGGGCGCGCAGGAGCCCCTCGAGATAGGCCGAGATCCCGCCCTCGATGGGTGGCGGGAACGGTCCCACGTGCAGGACGGTGGCCTCGGGCACCGGGCACCTCCTCCGGCTGGGCAGGCTGGGCAAGCTCCGCGAGCGGGGGCAGGGTACCGCAGCCGCGTGGAACCTCGGAATCATCCGGACCGTTGAGGTGTTTCAGAGAGCGACGGGACGCTGAGGCGCAAGGGCCAACGGCCCAAGACCCATGGACGGCTCGGCTGCGGTGTCTCTCCCCTCCGCGCAGCAAGTGATGTTCGTGGGCCACCCAGGTCCAACCCAACCCCCGGGATGGGCCTGGAGGCGCCTCGAAGGGCCCGTTCCTGCGACATCCCACACCTCCCGAGGAGGAGGAACCTCACTTTCATCCCGCTGTGGCCCGGGCGGCGCCTTCCGCCCGGGCCTTCTCATTGTGGGGGTCACCTTGACAGCCCCCGGGGCCCGAGTAGAATACTTGCGAGAAGTTTGAGAATTTTTTCTCAAACTTTTTTAACCCCGCTCCATTCTTGAGTTTGCGAGGTTTCGGGTGGGTTTCGAGCCGCTCCTCTGGGTGCTGCCGCTCGCCATCGTCGTGCCGCTGGTGCTGCTGGGCGCCCAGAAGCTGCTGGCTCCACGCCGGCCCAGCGCCGAAAAGGGCGAGCCCTACGAGTGCGGCGTGCCCGCGCTGGGCAGCGCACACCAGCGTTTGCCCATCAAGTTCTACCTCGTCGCAGTGCTGTTCCTGCTCTTCGACATCGAGGTCGTTTTTCTGTTCCCCTGGTCGGTGGCGTTCAGCAAACTCGGCTGGATCGGCCTCACGCAGATGCTGCTGTTCCTCGGTTTCCTCGAGGTGGCGCTGGTCTACGTGTGGCTGAAGGGGGCTCTGGAATGGGAAGAGTGAACAGGCAGCTCGTGTCCGACGAGCCGTTCATCACCACGCGTGTCGACACGGCGCTCGACTGGGCGCGCAAGAACTCCCTGTGGCCGCTGCCGTTCGGCACCGCGTGCTGCGCCATCGAGTTCATGGGCGTGGTCAGCTCGCAGTTCGACATCTCGCGCTTCGGGGCCGAGGTCGTGCGCTTTTCGCCGCGCCAGTCCGATCTGCTCATCGTTGCCGGAACCGTCGTCTACAAGATGGGCCCGATCCTGCGCACGATCTACGATCAAATGGCCGACCCCAAATGGGTGATCTCGATGGGCGTGTGCGCGAGTTCGGGCGGCTTCTACGACGATTACTGCACCATGCAAGGCATCGATCAGATCATCCCGGTCGACATCTACGTCCCGGGCTGTCCTCCTAGCCCCGACCTGTTCCTCGACGGCCTCGTGAAGCTGCAAAAGAAGATCGACGACCAGCGCATTCTCCAGAAGGCCTGAGGATTTGAACGCACTGTCACAGCTCGATGCGGACCGCGTCCGCGGGATACTCGGCGACGACCTCATTGCCGACGTTTCGTCTCACGGTGACGTGGTGTTCGCGGTGCGCCGCGCCGGCGTGCGCCGAGTGTTGCGCGAGCTGCGCGACGACGACACGCTGCGCTTCGACATGCTGATGGACCTGAGCGGCGTCGACCGTCTGCGGCTGCGCCAACAGTACGAACGCTACGAGGTGATCTACGAGCTGTACTCGCTGTGGAACGGCTGGCGCTTGCGCCTGCGCGTGCCCGTGCCCGAGTCCGACCTGCGCATCGACAGCATCCACGACCTGTGGAAGGCGGCGAACTGGAGCGAGCGCGAGGTCTACGACATGTTCGGCATCGTCTTCGAGGGGCATCCGAACCTGAAGCGCATCCTCTGCCATCACGAGTTCGTCGGCCACCCGCTGCGCAAGGACTACGACCGCACGCGCGGCCAATGGTGCGCCACGTCGGAATCGCTGCACGACGAGCTCCAGCACAAGCACGACGAAGAACGCCGCCGCGCGCGCGAGGCCGGCGCCAACGAGCCCAGCGAGGCCGACATCGACGAGCGCCTGCTGGTGAACATCGGGCCCAGCCACCCGATGTCGCACGGCACGCTGCGCGTGCTGGTCGAGCTCGAGGGCGAGACGGTCATCCACGCCATCCCCGAGATCGGCTATCTGCATCGCGGCTTCGAGAAGAGCGCCGAGAAGAGCTCGTGGAACAACGTCATGCCGTACACGGATCGCCTGAACTACGTGTCGGCGTTGAGCAACAACGTCGCCTACGTCAAAGCGGTGGAGAAGCTGGCCGGCATCGAGGTGCCGGACCGCTGCAAGTTCATCCGCGTGATCATCAATGAGCTGTCGCGCATCATGGATCACTGCGTGTGCAACGCGGCCAACATCGTCGATGTCGGAGCGCTGACGAACTTCTGGTACCTGTTCCAGGTGCGCGAGAACATCTACAAGGTCATCGAGAAGCTGACCGGCGCGCGCCTGACCAACACCTACGCGCGCGTGGGCGGGCTGGCGCGCGACCTCTACCCCGGCTTCGAGGACGACGTGCGCAACGTGCTGCGCGACAGCATGCACTACGTTCACGACGTCATCAAGCTGGTGAAGAAGAACCGCATCTTCCAGGAGCGCACGGTCGGCGTCACGCCGATCCGCGCCGAGGATGCCATCAACTACGGCTGGACGGGGCCGTGCCTGCGCGCCTGCGGCGTGCCGCTCGATGCGCGCAAGCGTGACGGCTACTACTTCTACGACGAGTTCGACTTCGAGGTACCGGTGGGCGAGAACGGCGACGCCTTCGATCGCATCTTCGTGCGCTTCGAGGAGATCTTCGAGAGCGCGCGCATCATCGAGCAGGCGCTCGACAAGCTGCCCGGCGGGCCTGTGAACACCGAGCACAACCAGTGGGTGCTGCCGCCGAAGGACGAGGTCTACAGCGACATCGAGCCGCTCATGAACCACTTCATGCTGGTGATGTTCGGCACTCCGGTGCCGCCCGGCGAGACCTATGACTCGTTCGAGGTGCCCAACGGCGAGCTGGGCTTCTACGTGGTCAGTGACGGCACCGGCACGCCGTACCGCGTGCGCGTGCGTCCGCCGTGCTGGTACCTGTATCAGGCCTATCCGCAGATGATCGAGGGCAGCATGATCGCCGACATGGCGGCCGGTCTGGGTGGACTGAACGTCGTGGCCGGCGAGCTGGATCGCTGAGCCGCGGCGCAACGAGGGAGCGTGTTTGAGCGAGTCGACGACGCAGCAAGGCGTGCAGCTCTCCGAGGCGGCGCGCGCCGAGCTCGAAAAGCTCGCAAAACGCTATCCAACGCGCGAGGCGCTCATGCTGCCGGCGCTGTGGATGGTCCAGCGCGAGCAGGGATGGATCTCGCACGACGCGATGGAGCACGTGGCCGACGTGCTCGGCGTTTCGCCGGTGCGCGTCTATGCCGTCGTCAGCTTCTACCACATGTTCCACGACAAGCCGCCGGGCAAGTACAACATCCAGGTGTGTCACACGCTGTCGTGCTCGCTGATGGGTGCCGAACGCATTCTCAGTCACCTCAAGGACAAGCTCGGCATCAGCGCCAAGGAGATCACCGAGGACGGGCGCTTCATGATCCAGCGCGTCGAATGTCTCGGCGCGTGCGAGCACGCGCCCGTGTGCCAGATCAACGACGACTTCGTCTTCGACCTCACGCCCGAGCTGCTGGACGCCAAGCTCGAAGAGCTGCCGTAGGGGAGGCCATGACCCAGCGCATTCTGAGCGTCAACTTCGACACCGAGAACTCGCACACGCTTGCTGCGTATGAGCGCAACGGCGGCTACACGGCGTTCCGCAAGGCGTTGCGCATGCAGCCGGCCGAGGTCGTCGAAGAGGTCAAGAAGTCCGGCCTGCGCGGGCGCGGCGGCGCAGGCTTCCCGGCTGGCGTCAAGTGGGGCTTCATCCCCAAGGACACCGACCGGCCCATCTACCTGTGCGTGAATGCCGACGAGAGCGAGCCCGGCACGTTCAAGGATCGCTACATCATGGATCGCGATCCGCACATGCTCATCGAGGGCATCATCATCACCTGCTGGGCCATTCGCTCGAGCGACTGCTACATCTACATTCGCGGTGAGTACGACGCGACGCGCAAGGTGCTGCAGGCAGCCCTCGACGAGGCCTACGCGAAGGGTTACCTGGGCAAAGACGTGGCCGGCAGCGGCTGGCGGCTCGACGTCACCATCCACAAGGGCGCCGGAGCCTACATCTGCGGCGAAGAGACGGGTCTGCTCGAGTCGCTCGAAGGCAAGAAGGGCTACCCGCGCATCAAGCCGCCGTTCCCGGCCGTCGTCGGCTTGTTCCAGTGCCCGACGATCATCAACAACGTGGAGACCATCGCCTCGGTGCCGTGGATCCTGGAGAACGGCGGCGAGGCCTACGCGGCCATCGGCGTGGGCAAGAGCACCGGGACCAAGCTGTGGTGCGTGAGCGGTCACGTGAAGCGCCCCGGCGTGTACGAAACGCCGCTGGGCATCCCGTTCCGCGAGCTCCTCGAGGACTACTGCGGCGGCATGCGCAACCCGGATCGTCCGTTGAAGGCGGTCATTCCCGGAGGCTCGTCGGTTCCGGTGCTCACGGCCGAGGAAGCCCTGGGCGTCAACATGGACTACGAGTCGCTGGGCGAGAAGGGCACCATGCTGGGCTCGGCCGGCTGCATCGTCATGGAGGAAGGCACCTGCATGGTGTGGGCGCTGGCCACGTTGACGCGCTTCTACGCCGACGAGTCGTGCGGGCAGTGCACGCCGTGCCGCGAGGGCACCGGCTGGGTGAACGACATCATCTGGCGCATCGAGCGCGGCGGCGCCAAGCCCGACGAGATCGCCCTCGTACAGAACCTGTGCGACAACATGATGGGCAAGACCATCTGCGTGCTGGCGGACGCCTGCGTCATGCCGGTGCGCAGCTTCTTCAAGAAGTTCCGCAACGAGTTCGACGCGCACATCGAAAACGGTGGCTGCACGCAGGCGCAGCCGGTCGCACTGGCGTAGGGGACGCATGCCGAAGATCCGCATCGACGAACACGAGCTCGAGGTCGGAGAGCACGAGAACCTCATCGACGCGGCGAAACGCGTCGACGTGCACATCCCGCACTTCTGCTACCACCCGGCGCTCAGCGTGGCCGGCAACTGCCGCCAATGTCTGGTGGAGGTGGAGGGTGTCGCCAAGCCGC
>JBFJHN010000133.1:0-6384 GCA_041613275.1 Candidatus Krumholzibacteriia bacterium
ACAGGGATTCCCGGCGCGTTCATCGAGACGGACCTCGTGGACCCTCGCTACTTCTCGGCGGCCAACGTCAAGAACCGGATCGAAAGCTACCTGCAGATGCTGGAGCAACGCGGACCGAAGCGAGCGGCGGAGGACCCCGCATGAAGGTCTATGTCGGCATCGACCTGGGCTCGACGACGACGAAGGCCGTCGTGCTGGATGAGGACGGTGGCGTGTTGGGCCGCGGAATCACGAACAGCCGCAGCAACTACGAAGTCGCATGCGACGTTGCGCGCACCGAGGCGTTCGTGCGCAGCCGTTTTCAGCGGGCAGGCGACGCCATGCGCCGCGAACCGGGCTTGGCCAACCTGGCCGACCGCCTGCTTCCCGAGCTGGAACGCAACTTTCGACTAGAGCAGCATCTCGAGCAGCTGAAAGCCCTGCGCGAGTGCCTGCATCGCGCGGCCGAGGCGCCGCGTCTGGCACCGCACAAGTACGAGCTCGACAAACGTTTGACCGATATTTGCGAGCACATGGAAAACGTGGCGCTGAAGCAATGGTCCGGCGGCGCCGAGCGCAAGAGCGATTTCTTCCGCGACCTGGCGTCACAGCATTACGCGGACCGCGCCGAGGGTATCGCCGAGCCGCGCGGAATCACCTTCGAGACGCTGTGCGGCATCTTCGACGCCGCGATCCTGCAGGTCGAGAACGCAACGCTCGACGTCTCGTTCAGCACGCATATCAACCGCGCGTGCAAGCGCTTGTTGCGCAACGGTCAGAAATGGCCAGTTTGGCTCGCCGAGCCCCTCGGACGTGCGATCGAGGCTGCGCGCGACGAAGAGCTCGACGTGGTGCGGTCCGTCGGCACGGGATACGGCCGGCAGCGGCTGCCATTTCCAAGAGACGACATCCGCAGCGAAATTCTGTGCCATGGTCTTGGCGCACATACCATGTTCCCGGCAACCGCCACCGTGCTCGACATCGGCGGGCAAGACACCAAGGCCATCCAGGTCGACGAGGCGGGAATCGTCACCAGCTTTCAGATGAACGACCGCTGCGCAGCGGGATGTGGACGCTATCTCGGCTACATCGCTGACGAGATGAACCTGGGCTTGCACGAGCTGGGCCCGCTCGCCCTGAAGAGTCGCAAGCAGGTGAAGATCAATAGCACGTGCACGGTGTTCGCGGGCGCGGAGCTTCGCGACCGCTTGTCGGCGGGCCAGAAGCGCGAAGATATCCTCGACGGCCTGCACCGCGCGATCATTCTGCGCGCGATGGCTCTTCTCGCACGTTCGGGCGGCATCGACGAAGAGTTTACGTTCACCGGCGGTGTGGCACGCAACCCTGCTGCCGTCAAGGCATTGCGCATGCTCGTCGAAGAAAACTACGGCAAGCGCACCGTGAACATCTCGACCGATTCCATCTACACCGGCGCCTTGGGTGCCGCGCTGTTCGCAACGCGCGGTCACACCGAAACGCAAGCGGAGTCGCCACGACGCGGACGGAGAGCATCGTGAAAGCGCCGCTCCAAACCAAAGTGGGCACGTGTATCACCGTTGGGATCGATGTCGGGGCGAGCTCCGTGAAGACCGCCATCCTCGGTTTCCAGAACGCTGAGCTGCCAAACGATCCAGTCTCCCGCATGCCCGCGAGCACCGTGGCGGATCAGCCCACCGCCGTATTGGAACCCAAGAAGATGCGTGACATCGTGGCGCGGGATGACTCCCGTGCCGAGATTCTCGTGCTGCGCACCGAACGCATTCGTCGTCGCGATCTTCGCAGCGTTGCTCGTCAGAGCTATCGAGCGGCGTTGTCCGAAGCTGGGATCGACAAGAAGGACGTGGCCTACGTCGCCAGCACCGGTGAAGGCGATCCGGTCGAGTTTCGACTGGGACACTTCTATGGGATGACCACCCACGCGCGCGGCGCAATCTTCCTCATGCCTGAGGTGCGCGCCTTGATCGACGTCGGGGCGCTACACGCACGCGCGATGCGCATCGACTCTGCGAGTCGCGTGCTGGGATACCGGATGACCAGCCAGTGTGCGTCGGGATCGGGGCAGTTCCTCGAAAGCGTGGCGCGGTATCTGGGCGTGGCGCTCGAAGACGTCGGCCCCCTTTCCTGCGAAGCCACCGACTCGGAGACGGTCAGCAGCATCTGCGCCGTTCTCGCCGAAACGGACGTCATCAACATGGTGAGCCGTGGCATTCTCACACGGGACATTCTCAAGGGCATTCACCTGTCGATGGCTGGGCGTTTCGTAAAGCTGCTGCGGGCCGCCGGCGCCGAGGGTCCCGTGGCCGTCACCGGCGGCCTGTCGCGCGATGTCGGCCTCGAGCGTGCCATGCAGGAGATCGTGGCGCAGGAAGCGCTGCCGATCGAGATCCGCACGCATCGCCAAGCCATCTATGCGGGCGCCATCGGTGCGGCGCTGTGGGGACTTTTCCGGCATCGCAAGCGCCTGCAGCGAAATGCACAGAATTCCTGAAGCGCGGCGAAAAGATCGGTGGAAACCGTGAACACGACTGCCGAGCTCGAAGGACAGGTCGCACTCGTCCTGGGCGGATCGGGAGGAATTGGCAGTGCGATCGTCTCGGCGTTGGAGCAGCGCGGAGCGCGATGCATCGTCGCCGATCTGACGGAGCCTGCCTACGGACGCTGGGTGCAAACCGACGTGCGGGATGACGCCGCGGTCGAAGCCGCCGTCGCGTCGGTGAAGAAGGACGAGGGACGCCTGGACATCCTGGTGCACGCGGCAGGCGTCACGCGTGACGCCGTCTTGTGGAAGCTGCCCGTCGAGGACTGGGACGCCGTGCTTGCGGTGAACCTGCGAAGCGCGTTCCTGGCCCTGCGCCACGCGGTGCCGGAGATGCGCCGCGGCGGCGGCGGCAGCGTCGTGCTGATCGGCTCCATCAACGGAGCGCGCGGTAAGTTCGGCTTGACCGCGTACGCCGCCAGCAAAGCGGGGCTTACGGGACTTGCCAAGAGCGCCGCACGCGAGGTGGGTAAGTTCAAGATCCGTGTGAACGTCGTGGAGCCAGGAATGACTCGCAGTGCCATGGTCGACGCACTTCCCGAGAGCGTGCTCCGAGAGGCCGTCAGCGAGTCCCTGTTGGAACGTCTGGGCGATCCCGAAGACGTCGCCGAAGCCGTAGCTTTCTTATGTGGGCCACGGTCGCGTCACGTGACCGGGCAAACCCTGCGCGTCGATGGCGGCCACTACCTTTAGCGCCCACTGCGAGCGCAAGGCGCCGGCTGCCGCGGTCCAAAGCGCGTTGAGCGAAGGGACGAGTCACGATGCCAGACACACGCGAATCCGCGTTGGAACGCACAGACGGCCCCGATCTCGAATCGTCCAAGGTCAACGTGCGTACGATGCAAGACGGCGACATCGAGCGTGTCGTCTCGATCGATGCCGAATCGTCGGGGCAGAGACGCCCCGACTACTTCGAGCTTCAGCTGCGCCGCGCGCGGGAGCGCAACACTCTGCACGTCTCGCTGGTCGCAGAAGTGGACGAGCGTGTCGTGGGATTCGTCGTGGGAACCGTGTACTACGGCGAGTTCGGCGTGCTGGACACGTCCGCCGCCATCGACGCGATCGGCGTGCAGAAACGCCTGCGCGGCCGCGCCGTTGGTCGTGCGCTCCTCGGCCAGCTCCGGTTGAACCTGGCCTCCCTGGGCGTGACCCGGGTACGCACCGAGGTCGCGTGGGACGACTTCGAGCTGCTCGGCTTCCTGAGACGTGTGGGATTCAGACCCTCGAATCGACTGTGCCTCGAAGCACGGCTCGATCCCACCGCGCCCGAGAACGAGGAAGGTGTGGAAGACGATGAAGAGCGAACCGCCTGATGTTCTTGTGCCCCAGAGCGCGCAGGACCCGCCCGGCTCGCAGCCACATGTGTTCCGGACCATCATCGAGCCGTTTCGCATCAAGGCCGTCGAACGTATTCGGATGTCGACGGAGGTGCAGCGCGCTCAGCTGATCGAACATTACGGCTACAACGTCTTCCGACTGCACGCCGACGACGTCCTGATCGATCTGCTGACCGACAGCGGGACCGGAGCCATGAGCGCGGCGCAGTGGAGCGCGCTGATGCGCGGCGACGAGTCGTACGCAGGCAGTCCGTCCTATTACCGATTCGAAAGCGCCGTTCGGGAGCTCACGGGATTTCCCCACGTCATCCCAACGCACCAGGGGCGCGCGGCCGAGCGCATTCTTTTCTCCGTGCTGTGCAAGAAAGGCGACGTCGTCCCCAACAACACGCACTTCGACACCACGCGCGCGAACATCGAGTACCTGGGAGCTTCGGCGGTCGACATCCCCTGCGCCGAGGCCGCCGATCACGAATCCGACTTCCCGTTCAAGGGAAACATGGACGTGCGCGCGCTCACGCGCCTGTTCGAAGACGTTGGCCCGGAGCGCATTCCTCTCGTTGTGATGACCGTCACCAACAACTCGGGCGGCGGTCAGCCGGCCTCGTTACAAAACCTCAAAGAGGTGGCGGCCGTCTGCCAGCACTTCGGGCGACCGCTGTATCTCGACGCGTGCCGGATTGCCGAGAACGCCTACTTCATCAAGCTGCAGGAAGAAGGGCAGAGCGAGCGCTCCGTGCGCGAGATCGTCGCCGAGATGTGCGCTCTCGCGGACGGGTGCACGATGTCGGCAAAGAAGGACGGGTTGGTCAACATCGGCGGCTTTCTGGCGACACGCAATGCTGAAATCGCGCGTCAGGAGCGCGATCTGCTCATTCTCACCGAGGGCTACCCGACCTACGGGGGACTCGCCGGGCGTGATCTCGAGGCCATCGCCGTCGGGCTGTCCGAGGTGGTCGAGGAGGACTACCTGCACTATCGCATCACCTCGACCCGCTACCTCGGCGACCATCTCACGCGCGAAGGGGTTCCCATTCTGCAGCCGCCGGGCGGCCACGCCATCTACATCGACGCGACGGCCTTCGCCCCACACCTGCACGCGCTCGAGCTGCCTGGCATCTCGCTGTCTGTCGATCTTTATGTTCTGTCCGGCATCCGCTCCGTCGAAATCGGAACGGCCATGTTCGGCAAGCACGATGCCGAAACCGGTGAGGAGCATCCGGCGACGCAGGAGCTGGTTCGTCTGGCGATTCCGCGTCGCGTCTACACGCAGAGCCACATCGACTACGTCGTCGAAGCCGTCGTCGAGCTTCATCGACGGCGCGAATCCCTGCGCCCGTTCCGGATCGTCGAGCAGGCACCTTTCCTGCGGCACTTCACCGCGCGCTTCGCTCCCACGTCTTCGGACGGATCGCGGACGGGAAAAGAGAAGTCTCCTCAGGAGACGCGGCGAGTACGATGAGATTGCGCTTGCGCTCGTGTGGCCGTGCCACAAGGCGCGTGGGATTGCGGCGACAACGACTCCCTGGCGGTCGGGACCCTCGCATCCGATATTCCGGGGGGTAGGTATCATCATGAGTACGTCGATTACCGTTCTTGCCGTCGTGGTCGTGGCCTTCTTTGCGGGTGTTCTCAGCCGCTTCCTCTACGTGTACTTCCGCCAACGCGGAGAGCGTCTGGTTTCGTGTCCCGAAACGCAACAGCCGGCAGCGGTGCGCGTCAATGCGCTTCGTGCGGCGTTGAGCTCGCTTCGTGGCAGCAGCCAGGTACGCTTGGACGCGTGCACGCGCTGGCCCGAGCGCGAGGAATGTGGGCAGGAATGCCTCTCGGACATTGTCTCCGCACCGGACGGCTGCATGGTTCACAAGCGCCTGGTTGCATGGTACGCCGACAAGAACTGCGCGTTGTGCGGTGCCGAAGTCGATGCCAAACATTGGTACTCGCACGAGCCGGCGCTTCTGGACCCAGCGGGCCGAACGCTCGACTGGGGGCAGATCAAGGTCCTCGACCTGGAGCAGGTTCTCGAAACGCATCGACCGGTGTGCTGGAACTGTCATATCATCGAAAACGTGATCCGCAAGCACCCGGACCGCATCGTGTTTCGGCCCTAGGAATGGTGCGAGCACGGGCGTCTGGCGGAGCGTGATCGTCTCGGCACACGGCGCTCGGACGTCGCTCTCTCGAATCCCACCATGCGCCGCGTGCCGGCGCTCTTGACGTCCCATGCCGACGAGGAGTTCCCATGCCCACCTTCGTACTGATGACCAAGCTTTCGCACGAGGTCACGCGAGACATGAAGAAGCGTGAGACCATCGGGCGCGAGTGGAAGGAGCAGGTCGACCGAACCTGCCCGGACATCCGTTGGATCAGCCACTACGCCCTCCTGGGTCCGTACGACTTCATGGACGTGTTCGAGGCTCCCGATGAAGAAATGGCGGCCAAGGTCTCGATGATCTCGCTGCAGCGCGGGGCCGTACAGGCCGAATCCTGGACCGCCATCCCCTATGCTCGCTTCGTCGAGCTGACCGGGGA